>JAISBK010000078.1 GCA_031266255.1 Treponema sp. | reverse complement strand
CTTGATCCCTGTGTAAATTCTTTTCATGAGACTTTTTGATAAAAAAGCGGTTTATGGGCTTTCCAGAAATCTATCCCCGATAGCAGCATCTTTACTTCCTCCACCCTGATTTCTTCCGCCGCCTGCTCGTGTTCCGGCCAGGGAAACTTGTCTTTCTCTAAGAACACGCTTGCGCGTGGGAGGCTTCTGGCTTAACCAAAATCCCGTCAAATCCCACCACACCGCCTTTAATAATTTCCTGCTGCGGTTACAAAACAGAAAAACACTGCCGCTTAAGGGATTTAATTCCATTTCTTCCTGGATGACGGCCGTAAGGCCGTTTACCCCTTTCCTCAAATCCGTATACCCAGGCCGGATATAGATTTTTACTCTGCTTAAATCTACCGTCATACGGTTCCGCCTGAAATAGCAAACACCGCTTGTAAAACCCTTTCCAGCATTTCAACCGGGAGCCGGATTCGTACATCCCCCTTATCGATAATGATTTCCTTGTTCCCCTGGCGGAATGCCGCATGAGCAAGCTCCACAAACCCACGGCCCCTTGGCCCCTCTTCTTCGGCCCATTTACAAAAACTTGTTACGGGTATCCCTTGTCCCCGCGCATACGCGCTTCGTGTCAATCCGCCTGCCTTCCATGCCGTTACATGGTTCCGCCGTTCTTCGTTTGTGTAAGTCTTCATCTTTTCCTCCGATATTCATGCGAATGTCGGAAGTTTAATGCGACCGGTTTATCTTTCACCAGAAGCAGTGTAATTGACGGTTACTGGAAAGGAGGGTAGTCCTTGCCATTTTAGCGTCCAAAGGTGCGGATACCAGCGCAAAAACGGAGAAGCGCAAAGGGGACCCTGTTTTTCGCCTACAGGGGATGCCTTGTTTTGGCCTGTTTACGACAAAGAGTACACCACGGACGGTTGAATTCGGAATTGCTGTCTGCTCGCCTACACGATAGCTATGGAGCCATCATGGTTTTTGGAAAACGGTCTGGTCCAGGGCTTGTAGGGATGGGTGTCGATAAATTCTTCGTTCAGCTCCACCCCCCAGCCGGGTTTTACCGGAGGCTCAATATAACCATCCTTTACTTGCAGTACCCCGGTGAGTAGTTCTCGGCGTCCTGGCACATGATCATTCTGGAATTCAAGGATCTGGAAATTCGGAATCGACAGGGCAAAATGAACATTGATATAAGTCGCCAAAGGGCTCATCGGATGATGAGGGGCGATGGTTTTGTAATTCGCCTCGGCCATGGCCGCGATCTTCCGGCCTTCGGTAAAGCCGCCGCTGGCAAAAAGATCCGGCTGGAGAATATCTGCCGCATCGGCTTTAATCAGATCGTTAAACTCAAACTTAGTATAGAGACATTCACCGGTTGCCAGGGGGACGGTCATCTTTGCTTTTAGGGCGGCCATCATGCCGATATTTTCTGGCTTCAGAGGTTCTTCAATAAAGAAAGGATACATCGGCGCGATTACGTTGGCCATGCTCAGGGCAGTGGCCGGTTCCAGTATGCGGGCGTGAAAGTCGATGGCGATCTGATAATCCGGCCCCAGGGCGCTACGGAGGGCAGCAAAATTCTTTTCAAGCTGTTTCATCGAAGGGCCTGTACCTTCCGCAAAGGGCAGGAACGTTTTTATGGCGCTGAAGCCGTAATGATCTTTTTCCGCCAGGGCGCAGTCTACCAACTCCCCATGGGTCTTTCCCCGAGGCTTTCCGTAGACCCACACCTTATCCCTGGTAGGCCCACCGAACATTTTGTAAACCGGCACATTGTGGCTTTTAGCGGTAATATCCCAGAGAGCAAAATCAATGCCAGATATGGCGGAGTTGATGACAGAACCGCCGGGGAACCGGGTGTAATTGTACAATTTGGTCCACAGGTATTCCACCCTGGTTGGATCTTCGCCGATGAGCCAGTCCCCAAAATACTCTATAGTTTTTGCCGTGGCAAGATCGGGCCCTACCGAGTAGGCTTCGCCGATGCCTGTGATGCCTTCATCGGTAAAAATTTTGACATACACGTAATTCCGGTGATCCGGATTGGTAACAAAAACTTTAAGCCCCGTAATTTTCATTTCAATTTCTCCTCCGTTGAATTTGCAATCCTTAAGAGGACTACATCAAACGCATCCCCCTAAGAATACTCTTGAGCTTTTCCTTTTCTTCCACCATCAGGGGCTTAACCGGCTTTACACAGCTACCGACATTTATGCCGATTAGGTTCAAGGCATCTTTTATCACCGCCGGAAAAGTACCCAGGTTAAAAGCCATGCGCAGGGGCGCTAAGGCAAACTGGGCTTCCAGTGCACCCTTGTAATCCCCCACCAGGTATTTGTTGTAGATCTCGCAGCACAGGGCCGGGGCTACATTGGCGCAGGAGGCGATAGCCCCCTTGGCGCCGTACATCAGCCCCGCAAGGATCTGGGTGTCCCTCCCCTGAAGTACGGAAAAGTCCTCCCTACTTCTAGTAAGCCTGATATACTCGGCGGTTAAAGTAAAATCGCCGGAGCTATCTTTTATGCCGATGATATTGGGGACCTGGGCTAGCTTTTCTACCGTATCCGCCGTAATGTTGACACCGGTTCGGAGCGGGTTGTTGTAGAGGATCACCAGCAATTTCGTTTCCGCCGCGATGGCGCGGTAGTGTTCGGCCAGATCCTTCTGGCTGGGGGAGATAAACATGGGCGTCAACACCGACACCGCATCTGCCCCACAGGATTCGGCCATCTGGGCCAGGCTGATACATTCCCTGGTGGTTATGGCACTGGCACCCACATAGACGGGTACTTTTTTCCCCACCTCAGCCACGGTAGCCTCCAACAGCGTCCTTTTTTCTTCTGCCGGGATTGCGTAGAATTCGCCGGTGGAACCGATAACAAAAATTCCGTGTACACCCCCGTCCAGCAGATATTTGATAACCCGCCGTAGCGCCGCAAGATCGATCCTCTCGTCATTCGTCAGCGGTGTAACCATGGCCGGAATAATGCCCTTCGGGATAAAACTCATAAACGATTCTCCTTATCAATATTAAATCCCTATATTCCCATCCCCGCTCTTTTGCCGCAAGTTGGTAATCACTACGCTACTGGATCTTCTTATATGATCCGCCAAAGCTTTTTCGGCTGCTTCCGGCCTTCGATCCCGTATATACTGAAAAATATCCCAATGTTCTTTACTGCCAAGCTTTCGTTCTTTCAGGGATTGCAGCGCCGACCGCCTGAAGGAATAATCAAATGATACCAGATGATTGATTAAGTTGTTAAGATAGCTGCTGCCCGCCGCTTCCCGTATGGCCTTATGAAACCGGGTGTTGTTTTCGGCTAGAGTAGACAGATCATGTTTTTTAATAGCTTTGTCGCTTTCCTGCAGTGTCGCCTCCATTTTTTGCAGATCCTCCAAGCTGCAGATCAGCGCCGCGATATAGGCGGCGGCCCCTTCCAGAGCGGATCGGACCACGACGATAAACTCAAGATTCCGCCGGGCAAAATCAGAGACGGTAGTCCCGCTCCGGGGTTTCGTAATCAGGAGCCCCTCTGATTGGAGGCTCTTAAAGGCCTGCTTAACCGGCGTGGTGCTGACCTTAAGCAGATCGCTGATTTTGCTCACCGAGATAGGCTGCCCCGCCTCCAGCTCCCCGGAAACAATGCTCCTCCGTATGGAATCGGCAACCAGGTCCGAGATAGGCAGCGGTATCTTAATCTCCTTCATCATTCGGCAGCCCGTGACCCCTGTTGTTTTTTATAATCCTTCACCAGCCGCTTCCTGATCGTGTCCAGGTCCTCCGCGACTATTTCACCGGTAAAAGGATCGCGCAGAAAGCCTTCGCCACCGAGGAATTCATAATCGTCAAGTCCCTTGAAATAATCGGTCTTAACCGCTTCTTCCAGATGATCCATACCATTATCTTTGGGCTCATATCCAATGAGGTCCTTGAGGCCGGAGATGTCAAAATAGTTTTCTGAATTATTTGACGTACCGTAGATGGTCAGAAAACGGATAGATTCATCAGCCTCAACACATTTTTGAAAAAGCTGCTGGGTGTCATCGTAACTGAGCCATGTTTTGCAACGTCGGTACGAGTAGGGGAGGTTGTCATGCGAAAAGCTCCCGATACGCACGTTGATGACCGAGATTCCGTAACGGTCAGAAAAATAGCGTCCGCAGAGTTCGGAAAAACATTTGGACAGGCCGTAACTGCTGTCAGGGCGGTGCATACTATCATCCCGCAGTTCATCGGTACGCTGATAATAACCCACCGCATGGTTGGAGGAACCGAAGATCATCCGTTTGACGCCGTTTTTTGCCGCCGCCTCGTAGATGTTCCAGGTACCGATTATATTGGTGGGTACTTGCTCCTCCCTAAATTTATCGCACTTAAGATAATAGGCCATGTGGATGACCACATCTACACCCTTCATAATGGCGATACAGGCTTCGGAATCCCGCACGTCAAGGCTTACTACCCCCAGCTCTTCATTCGGCGTACGGCTGGCGGACACTACCTGGAAACCAGCGGCCCGCAGGCCCTTGGCAATACAACGGCCCATTCTCCCGTTGCCGCCGGTGATCAAAACGGTCTTCATACTGTTTCCCCTACTTCACGGATGCTGATCTCCGGACGGCACTTGTCAACAAACAGATCGTCGCACCGGGATGTCCTTATCACTGGCTGGCCGCTGGCAGGCCGTGTGGCGCGAATCCCCGAAAGATCTGCGGTCCTGACATCATCTAGGATGATGACGGGCCTTCCGTCAGGTTCCCGAGCCCGCAGGCTGACCTGGGACATACTGAGATTCCGCACATGCCGGAAGTACAAGCCGCCAGCGGCCCCTTTCCCATAAACTGTGGTCTCGGGATAAGCCTTCGGACGTTCCGGAACTACTTCTTTTGAAAGATCCTCCGGCATACCGCCCCGATATTCTATGTTTACCATATTAAAGCTTATGTCGTCAATCTCGAAACCGGGCATACCAGTAATGGAGGAGGTAATCACCGCCCCCTGGGCGGTGATATTGTTAAAGATCAAATTTTTCATGGAACCGGGCTTAAAATCATCCCTGGCCTTTAGAGCTTCGGGACTGGAACCTCCTACCCCAGGCCTACGCCCCCGGCCACCCAGAAAGACAAAGAAAGGGGCGCGGACATTCAACATAGCGATGTTGGATACCGCGATGTTGTTGTTGTGTCCTCCATCGGTGGATTCAATGACGATCCCCCCCAGGGCCTTCAATTCTGGGCTGGTATCTTCGTTGGAAATGACCGAGTTGGAAAAGGTGATATTCTCAAAACCGCCGATAGATTCGGTACCCATCTTAAAGGCATTACAGCAGGTTGTAAGCCGACAGTTGGTAACTGCTATGTCCCGACAGCTCCGCACTACCCCATTGGCCCCGGTAGATTTAAGGACTATCGCATCATCGCCACAGTAGATGTTGCAATCCGACACGATAACGTGTTCGCAGGAATCAATATCAATACCGTCTGTGTTCGGGCCGTACATATTATCATTGATCGTTATACCCCGGATAAACATATCATTACATCCGTGCAGATGTACAGTCCAGCAGGGGGCATTGGTCAGACTGATATTTTCTATGAGGCCATGCCGGCAGTTGGTAAACAGGACGAGTTTCGCGTAACGATCCTTTGCCAGTCGCCATTCCTGGGCAACCTGCCCCCAGCCAATCCGTTCATTGTGGAAATTGTAAAAATTATCCTCCGTACTCGGTTCCCGTTTATCCCAGAAAAAGTCGCCCTGTCCGTCAATCCTGCCGGTACCGGTAATAGAGATATTACTGGCATTTGCGGCACCGATAAGGCAGGTAATGTACCGGGAATCACCCTTGATAGGAGCTTGGGCATCTTTCATATCGGTACTGGCCCAAATGACGCATCCCGGACTCAGGTACAGAGACACATTGTCTTTAAGAAATATCGTCCCCGTGACATAATCACCGGGGGGACAGAAAACCGTGCCGCCGCCATCCTTGGCACAGGCATCAATCACCCCTTGTAATGCGACGGTGTTGAGGGTCTTTTTGTCTCCCACCGCACCGTAATTCGCTATATTGTATAACCCCTCTCTAATAATACCCATTATCTGCCTCCTCATAATAAATTTGACCACCGGTAACACTACCGGATAATTTAAACCATTCTTATGCTTTAATGCCAGACATGGTGATCCCTTCAACAAAGTACCGCTGCATAAAAAAGAAAATGATCAGTGGCGGTACAAGCGAAAGCGTAGACATGGAAAAAAGTTGTCCCCAGCTTATCATTGCCTGATTGTCTATAAACAACCGCAAAGCCAAACTAATGGTGTAATCGTTGATTTTATTCAGGAACAGAAGCTGATTCATAAAATCATCCCAAGTCCAGATAAAAGAAAAAATACAGATAGTTACAATGACCGGTGAGCAGTTGGGAAGCAGGATACGGAAGAAAACCGAGAAATAACTGCATCCATCCACCACCGCAGCCTCGTCAAGTTCTTTCGGAATGCCCCTCATAAACTGTATAGCCAGATAGATAAAAAACGCCCCGCTTATCTGGGCAAAATAAGCGGGCACAGTAAGCGGTAGGATTGAGCCGGTCCATCCGATATTCGCGAACATGACATAACGAGGGATCAATAAAATCTGGTTCGGTAGCATAAGGGTTGCCATGACAAGAGCAAACATCGCTTTTTGGAACGGGAATTTCAGCCGCGCAAATGCAAAGCCCGCTAGTGTGGTACTGATCAGGGTTCCGGTAATCACCAACAGGGTGACAAACAGTGAATTTCCAAAAAATTGCCCGAAATTGTGCGATGGAATAGAATACCAGCCCTTACTGTAGTTTTCAAACATCCACTTTGATGGAAGAAACGACACGGGAGAAAATATCTCCGCGTTTGCCTTAAAGCTGCCCAGAACCATCCACACGATGGGATAGATCATACACAATGAGACAACAAAGATAATGAAGTTTTTTACAATGACTGAAATGTTAAAAGATTTTTCTCGCATCTTTCTACCCTTAATCGTTGTAATAGACCCAAAATTTAGAGCTGATAAACACCAGCCTCGTAACCAGCAGTATGATCATGAACAACACCCAGGACATAGCGGCGGCATAACCCATTCGGTAAGCACCGAAGCCCTGTTGATAAATGTAAAGTACCGTAAAGAGCGTCTCATCCATCGGTCCACCCTTTGTAATAAGATAGCCCTGTGTAAAGGTCTGGAAAGAACCGATAAGCTGAAGAATCAGGTTGAATTGAATGATTGGAGTAAGCATGGGCAGGGTGACGGAAAAATACGTCTGGAATGAATTAGCACCGTCAATTTGGGCCGCCTCAAGCAATTCCCGAGGCACATTTTTAAGCCCTGCTAGAAAAATAATCATTGATGATCCAAATTGCCAAGCCACCAACAGTATCAACAGGGCCAGGGCATATTCGGGTGTCCCCAGCCATTCCCGGCCTCTTATGCCAAAAAGCGCCAGAAAGGAATTCCAAAGTCCTTCATAACCGAAAAGCATCCTCCACATGACCGCAACGGCTACGCTGCCGCCGATCAAGGATGGAATATAAAACACAGTCCGGAGAAGATGCATAATTTTCGTGGATTTTGACAAAATAGTCGCTATGATTAACGCGACAACGAGTTTGAGAGGCACGGACAGAAAAGTGTATTTGACGGTGACTTCGAGGGATTTCAGAAACCGTTTGTCCCCCATAAGTTCTATAAAATTAGTAATGCCTATAAATTTATACGAAAAGACATCTGATTTTCCAAATGACAAAATCATTGCATTAATAAACGGATATAAAGTAAAGCCCAGAATTCCAATAATCCACGGCGCAAGCATCACATAGGCCGTAAAGCCCTGTTTTGCCGCCATGGTCAATCCGAGCCTTCCTCCAGCCATTCAAACATCCTTTCAATTTTTCACACCACCGCCTCGTTAAAAACAGGGCAACGACATGAAAGCTACGGGATACTATTTAAAAGTATCCGCCATCTTATTCGCCCGCGTCAAAAATTCAGCGGGAGCTTTATCTACAGCGAGCTTCTTGAATGCTATCTCCTGGCCGACTTGATCAAACAACTGCAGGGTATTGAAAATTTGGCCAGCGGCCTTGAACCCCAGACCAGCAACCGGACCCCTGATGTCATATTCGCTGTACTTGTTCAGACAATCGATGATTGCGCGATCAGCGTTTGAAACCGAACTAAGGGTAGCAAAGGCATCGCGTTGAACCTTTGTCGGAAGTACGCCACGGGTCGCTCTCAAGAGCTTGGCCGCATCCGGATCATTGACAAGAAAATTAAGGAAGCTGACGGCGGTCTCCAGATGTTTGCTTTTATTGTAGATAGAGGTCGGCTGGCCGTAGGTCATGGTAGAACCCGTCATCTGACTGCTGACCGGGAGCGGTAAAAGTCCCAATTCATCGGTGGTCTGGCCCACCAGTTGGCCAAAAATAGTGGCAGGAATAATAATATATGCCGAAATTCCCTTGGCCACCACATTGTTTGCCGCCGATTCGCCTGCAATGGTAACTTCTGGCGGCACAAGGGCGCCAAAGTCCCGCAACTCCGCCCAATATTGATACCAAAACTCAAGGTCTTCTTCGACGAGCGTCAGCTTATCATTATCGTAGGGATAAAATTGTCCCACCAGATCCGGCTTCTTTGCCGCGATAAACGGCGCGATTTGAGCGTTGGGGCCCCATACACCCTGGTCGGCGATGCCGTATAACTTACCCCCGGACTTGGTGTAGATTTCTTTAACGGTCGCGCCCAGGTCTTCCCAGGAAAATGGAAATGCCAGCGGTTCTATGCCGTATCTATCGAGCTGGGTTTTATTATAAGCTAGGCCACCACCGGCGACCTGCAGGGGAGCGCCATAAAGCCTTCCGTTAATCTCCATCTGTTTTAAGGAATCTTGGGTATAGCCGGAAAAGTCGATTTTACTGGTAAGATCGGTAAGGTGGGTCAGTTGTGAAGCCAGCCGGTTTGGTTCGTTTTGAATGATGTCGGGGGCCGTTCCGCCAGCCAACTGCGCGGCCAATTTGTCGAAATACCCGTCATAGGCGCTGTATTCACCGTAGATTTTGACCTCCGGATTTCTCTCTTCAAACAGGGCTATTGTCTGTAGGGTAGCGTTATTACGCTCTTCCGAACCCCACCACATAAACCGCAGCTCTTTTATCTCCAATGCGGTATTGGTCGGCTGTTTCTTTGTACAGGTCGCAAAGGCCAGCATAAGGATCAGCGGAAAAACAAAAGCCTTCCTCATTATGACAGTGATAGATAAATTCTTCATATTCCTCCTCGAGAAAACAATAGAGTTGTTCAGAAGTCTCAGTTTTCGAACAACTTCCGTTAAAAAAACGCAAAATACAGAACATTTTGCAAGACTTGTTCGATAACCAACCGGGTATCGAACAAGTCTAATAAGAGAATAAGTTTCCCCCCAATTTTCCTTTGCCACACAGGGTGGGCAAAGGAAAAATCCACAGAAGACATCTCCTAGCGGGGAGTCTTCCAGTGTAACTACTTAATGGTATTAGGCATCCAGTTGAGACTACCATTCGCAAAGCTGCTGTTGTTGTAGGTTTTCTGGATGATTTCCAGATACCGGTCTATCCCCAGTTTCTTAAGCTCATTCTGGAATACCGCCCACTGAGTATTGATATTCAGATCTCCCACCACAAATTTGGCAAAGCTTTCTTCCACATAGGTATTGATGTTGGTGGTCATGAGGGTCATTTCTGCAATATCCGCTTGGCTATAAAACATGGGCGGAATTATACTTTCAATTTTCTGTCCGTAAGGAGCGTAGTTTTCTCTGGACTTCACCGTCAGGAAGCGTTCCTGGCCGGAACCATCGGGGGCCAGCATGTCGACGGCTTTCTGCCAGCCTTCATAGAGATCAAAGTCCCGAAACAGGGGAAACTGTTCGCCCCAGCGAAAATTGTTGTAATATTTATCGCCGGGTTTTAAGTTGAGTTCTGGAGCGCCTTCTCCGTAGCCCTTGAACAGGGCCAACTTCCCATTGATACCGATAGCACTCGGATCGGGATCGGAAAGGCTCATGCCAAACCACACCCGCAGGGTCCCTTCCTGACTACCGAACCAATCAAGCCACCGCATAACCAGGGCCGGGTTTTTGCAAGTGGCTGGTACAACACCTCGGGCACCGTTCGCTCCGAAGGGGTTGTAATAGCCGTAATAAGTTTCCTGTACTCCCTTGGGACCCTTAATCGGTGCAATAGGTTCGTAGTCAATCCAGCGTACTGGCTCACCTGCCTCGCGGACGCCCAGATTCAGATTATGCGGATTGGGCATAGCGCCGATAATAGACTCGTACTTGCTGCTGTTAAGCTGATGCCGATCCGGCCGTTTCATGGTAAAACTGTCCCGGGAGATGAGTCCTTCCTTAAACCACTGGTTAAGGACCCTGAGACCCTCCTGCCACTCGGGCCTGGTGTAGGAGGCTACTATCTTGCCATTTTCCAGGAACAGACGGTTTTCCCCATCATCGAAGATAAATGCGGACATGAGGAAGGGACTGAGCCGGGCGGACCAGGTATCGGTGGCCCCGATGAGGGGTATCTCGTCGTTGGGGTTGCCATTGCCATTGGCGTCTTTGGTCTTAAAGGCCACCAGCATATTGTAGAATTCGTCGATAGTCTTCGGGTAATCCAGACCCACATTTTTTAGGAAGAGTTTGTTTACCCACATTTTACCGTAGTACATGGTATGATAATCCCCCGAATAGGAAGGTATTGCATACATATTCCCATTGGGGAGGGTGATCACCTGTTTCCAGCCTGGAATTTTGGTAAGATCATTCTTAAAGTAGACCGAGTCCGATTCAATATAATCCTGCATTGGCAGGATCAGCTCCTGTTCAGCCAATCTCATTATCTCATTCATGGTAAGGGATCTGGAGGTATGTCCGCCACAACTTATATAATCAAGATATTCACCCGAAGCGAGAACAGTGTTCAATCGTGTCTTAAACTCCTGTAGCGGCGCGGTGACCCAGTTCACATGAACATTGGTTTTGTTTTCGTAGAACTCGGTCATCCAGTTAGTATCGTAATTTTGCTCGGCGAATTCTATACTGGACATAATCGTGATGGTCTCTTTGGTTTTCACAATCGGGTAGGTACCCAGGGGGGTGAAATTGCTCTGGTCGATAGTCTTGTTTCCAGAATCCGGTTTCTGTCCACCACCCCCGGCATAGACATTCTCCAGGGTTGTCAGTGCCATCAACCCAACAACCACAATGCCTAAAAATCTCTTTCTCATAACGTTTTTCTCCTTATTCTTCCCTTCAATTGGGTTTGATCAGCCTTTTATGGCTCCTATCATTATCCCCTTAATAAAATATTTTTGCACAAAGGGGTAAATGATCAATACGGGCAGCATGGAAATAACGATAATCACGTATTTGCTTGCCTCCATGAGGGCAAGATTCTGTACGATTTGTCCAAGATCACCGGTCTGGTGAAGCAAGGCTTCAATGTTCGCCATAGCGTTCCGCAGGATCAACTGGATGTTAAAAAGCCGTTGAGATCGCAGATACATCATGGCGTCAAAATAGGCGTTCCAGTGGGTACTCACTGCGTAAAATAAGGTCAGGACCGCCAGGATGGGTCCCGACAGCGGAAGCACCATGGAGATCAGTACCCTTATATCGCTGGCCCCATCAAGCTCTGCGGATTCGTACAACTCCTTGGGAATGGTATTCTGGAAGAAGGTCCGGGCTAGGATCATGTTCCATACCGCCATGCCGCTGGGAAGTATCATCACCCAACGTGTGTCCAGGAGGCCTAGGTTCTTTATAATGATGTAGGTGGGGATCATGCCGCCAGAAAACATCATGGTAAAAGCAAAGATCACCATAAAGACATTACGGCCCACAAATTCCTGCCGGGACAGTGGGTAGGCGCACATTACCGTGATGATTAAGTTTATCACCGTCCCCACAGATGCGTAGAACAAAGTGTTAACATAACCGATGATGATGTTTTTGTTTTTGAGTATGAGATCAAAGGTACTCAGAGTAAAATGCCGGGGCCAAAATTTTACCCGCCCGGAAATAACCGACTGGGGATCCGACAAGGACTGGGCAAACACATTGAGGAGCGGTAGGAGCACGACAACGCCGCAGAAAAGTAACAAAAGATAATCAACAAGATAAAAAACCCGGTCACTGGGGGAAAGCCGCATCTTGGTTGCCATTGTCTTCCTCCTCTTACCACAAACTCACTTCGCTTAACTTTTTGGCAATGTGATTCACCGCCAGCATAAAAACGAAGGAAACCACCGACTGAAATAAGCCTACCGCTGTGGCAAGGCTGTAATTCATGTCGATCAAACCCATCCGGTAGGTGTAGGTTGAAATTACATCGGAGGTGCTGATGTTGAGTGGATTTTGCATCAGGTAAACCTTTTCAAACCCGACATTGAGGAGGCTGGCGGCGCTGACAATAAAAAGAATAATCGCTGTGGGCAGGATGCCGGGAATATCCACATGCCAGATGCGCTGCCAGATATTGGCACCGTCTATGTAGGCTACCTCGTGGAGTTCCGGGTTTATGCCCGCCAAGGCAGCCAAATAGATGATAGAATTGTACCCTGTACTCTGCCAGATCCCACTGAAAACATAGATCGATTTGAAAAGGCTGGCGGTTCCCAAGAAACTGACGGCTTCGTTCCCCAGCGAGGTGATCAAGGAATTGACGATGCCGTTAGTGGAGAGGATTTGGGTCAGAATCCCCACCACTACCACTGTGGAAAGAAAATAGGGCGCGTAGGTGATCATCTGGACCGTCTTCTTAAACCAGATATTCCGGCACTCGTTCAATGCCACTGCTAGGATAATAGGCGGAAAGAACCCAACGATCATGGAATAGAGACTGATACCTACTGTATTACCTAGGAGCCGAGGAAAGTAATAGGAGCCGATAAACATCTTGAAGTGTTTAAGCCCCGCCCATTCGCTGCCCCAAAAACCCACCCGCATCTTGTAATCCTTAAAGGCGATTTGAAGACCGTACATGGGGGCATAGCGGAAAGTTGCCACCCAGGCCAAGGGAACTATCAACAGAAGATAGAGCTGCCAATGCCTGAAGATACGGGTTTTTAGCTGCCTTCTGAGGATAATATTGGTCTTTTTCAATTTGTTTTTCCCTCCTCATAGGACGCCCGCAGAACATAACTCATTATATACTGCAAGAAAATACACCCTTGTCCAAATCTCCATTACGGCATCTGGTATCCCAGATATTTGATTGTAAATCTCATATTCCGATCTGTCAACAAAAATCGATCATCAAAATGATCGCCATAAAATTCCGGTAATTTTCAGAATTTGTTTGACTTTTACGAGAAGGTGTCCTATCATGCATTTATACGCGTCATCCAATTTTTTTATCAAGGGAGATTATTATGCTGTATCCAAAATCAAAAACCCCCGTATTGGAAAAAGAGAGCTTCGCCAATCCCGGTGCCGAATATAGGGGTGCTCCATTCTGGGCCTGGAACGGCAAACTGGATGCGAAGACACTCCAGGACCAGATTGAATATTTTAAACAAATGGGATTCGGTGGTGCTCACCTCCATCCCCGTACCGGACTGGATACAGCCTATCTGAGCGAAGAATATATGGATGCTATCAGAGCCTGTGTGGAAAAGGCCCGACAGGAAAATATGAAGGTCTATCTCTACGATGAGGATCGCTGGCCTTCAGGGGCTGCAGGGGGCATTGTATCCAAGGAAGAAAAGTTCAGGGCGCGGCATCTTCTGATGACCACCATACCCTATTCGGAAAGCTCCGAGCCCACGGGAACCCAGCCGTCTTACGTTAAACCGGTCCGAACCTGCAACGGCAGGCTTTTGGCGGTGTTCGATATAGAGATTAACACCTCGGGCAGCCTTAAATCGTACCGTCGTATTGGCGAAAATGATGCCAGCCAGGGCAAAAAATGGTACGCCTACCTTGAAACGGATCTCCCCGGACCCTGGTACAATAACCAGACCTACATAGATACCCTCAACCCTGCTGCGGTTAAACGTTTTGTCGAAGTGACCCATGAGGCGTATAAAAAAGCGGTGGGCGTCGATTTCGGCAGCCTTATTCCCTCGATCTTTGCCGATGAACCAATGTTTTCCTACGAAACCGCCCTCCCGTTCCCCGAAACGGAGGGAGATGTAGTCATTCCCTGGACGGATACTATTGGCGATAGTTACGCCAGATTATATAAAGAAGATCTGCTGGAAAAAGTTCCTGAAATTTTATGGGAGCTGCCGGATCATGCCCCCTCACTGGCGCGATACCGTTACCATGATCTTTTGGCGGAACTCTTTTCCACCTCGTTTTCGCACACCATTGGAGACTGGTGTAAAAAGAACAACCTGCTCTTTACCGGCCACCTGATGTGGGAGCCCGCCCTCCACAGTCAGACCATTGCCGTGGGCGAGGCTATGCGGTCTTACCCGGCCTTCGGCCTGCCTGGGGTGGATATGCTGGGGTCAAGGTACGAGTTTACCACCCTGAAACAAGCCCAGTCGGTGGCCCACCAATGTGATCGTGAGGGGATGATGTCTGAGCTCTATGGTGTTACTAGTTGGAGTTTTGATTTTCGGGGGCATAAGATCCATGGCGACTGGCAGGCGGCCCTAGGCATCACCCTAAGGGTCCCCCATCTTTCACTCTACTCCATGGCCGGCGAGGCGAAGCGGGATTATCCCGCCAGTATCCACTATCAATCCCCCTGGTTCAAAGAGTATCCTTATATAGAAAACCATTTTGCCAGGGTCAATACAGCCCTTACCAGGGGTAAGCCCGTCATCAGCGTAGCGGTGATTCATCCGATAGAAAGCTTTTGGATTCGTTTTGGGCCCTGGTCCCAGACCTACTCCATGACAGAACGGCTGGAACAGCAGTTCTCGGACATAACCCAGTGGTTGATCTTTAGCGGTATTGATTTTAACTTTATAAGCGAATCTCTGTTGCCGGGCCAGTGTGAAAAGGGCGGGAGTCCCCTTAAAGTAGGGGCCATGAGCTATGATACGATCATCGTTCCCGGTTGCGAAACTCTGCGCTCCTCCACCCTGGAACGGCTTGAGGCGTTCCGCGCCGCCGGCGGGAGGCTTATCTTTATGAGCGAGCCGCCCCAACTAGTGGATGCCGTCCCCGGTAGCCGGGCCAAGATTTTGGCGGAACAATCAATCCACATATCCTTTGAAAAACAACCCCTGCTGATGGCTCTGGAACCAGTACGGAAAGTGGCGTTTTATATAGAAAAAACCGGAGAAACGGCCCGGCAGTTTATTCATCAAATGCGTAAAGATGGAGACTGTTACTGGCTTTTCATCGCCCATGCGGTGTCCGATCAGTTCAGGGTCTTCTCGACGCCCCGGCGGCGTGGGGAGGATGAGCTTAATCCGGAGAATGTACGGATTGTCCTGACCGGGATCTTTGCCGCCGAGGAGTATAATACCCTGACCGGGGAGATTGCCCCAGCACCGGCAAAGATACAGAACGGAAAGACCATCATCAACTGGGAATTCGGTTTCCACGACAGTTTGCTCCTGCGGTTGATTCCCACAGATGAGCCCTCGGAATTTAAGCCCCGGCAGAAACTTGTGTTTACCAGGACCCTGCCTATCCCTGGCGTAGTCAAGGTGAGCCTGGAAGAGCCCAACGTCTTTTTAATGGATCGGGCGCAACTCAGTCTGGATGATGGAGAATTCATGGAGGAGGAGGAAATCCTCAAGGCTGACAACATCCTCAGGAGTCGGCTCGGCCTGCCCCCTCGGGAGGCCCAGGTAGCGCAGCCTTGGGTGGTTCCCAAGGTTCCGCCTTCCCACAAGGTGCGGGCCCGTATTGTCGTGGAAAGCGAGATCACCCTGGATATGATCACCTTAGCGGGGGAAGAACTGGACGACTCCGAGATTCTCTGGAACGGCGTCAAGGTTACCAATAGGCCCGAAGGTTACTATGTAGACCGGGTTATCAAAAAACTGGTCCTAGGGGCACTCAAAAAAGGCGCGAACACCCTGGAGCTTTCCTTCCCCTACGGACAGCGTACTAATGTGGAGTGGTACTATCTTCTGGGCGATTTTGGCGTCCGGGTTCAGGGGAAGCGGGGGGTGATAATTCCACCAGCTCGGGAGCTTGCCTTTGGCGATATTACCACCCAGGGGCTTCCCTTCTATGGTGGGAATTTGACCTATCATCTGCCGCTGCCCAAGGACTGTACCGGCCTGACAAACATCCAGATTCTGCATTACAAGGGCGCCATGGTGGGAGTTTTTGGGGATGGCAAAAGACTGGGGAACGTGGCTTTTGCACCCTACAACCTTCAGTTTACAGCCCCCGCTTCGGGAAGTATAGATATGATCCTCTACGGCAACCGGGTAAACAGTTTCGGTTCGGTCCACATGGCGGATGAAGAGCACCGCCTTCTCTCACCGATGAGTTACCGTACTACCGGTTCCCACTGGTCCGATGAGTATGTGCTTGAGAAGACAGGGATACTTTCATCTCCTAGGATCAGCATATAGGGCCAGTACCAGTGTGGTTTTAAAAGCCCTCATGTTACTACAAACTTAAACAGGAGGCTTTATGGAATCGTTGGTGGTATTTTTTCACGGTTTTGACAACAACAGGCTTTTTAAAATAGCGGGGGCCGATAAAAGGGTGGCCCAAGAAGCTGGGTTTGACCCGGCTTCCACTGTTTTTGCTTCATCGGCGGTGAACAACATGGAATGGAAGAACCGCAAGTTCATTCGGGAAGTGCGGAAAAAATACAAGTATATGAGCAGGAAGGAAAGCTAAAAAGATTCAGCAATGCCATATCAACCACAACGAACCTCTGTTTGTATTAGTTTGTGAGGCCTGTGTTAAATCTTAAGTAAACGTCCATGGTGACACCCATATGCATTTACCGCGATTCCTCATGTGGAAATCTTACCCTGATGGCATCGATGTTTCGGTTGAGGAAAGGGGATCAGGAGTTTTGAGCATCGGTAATCGAGTAGGAGGTTACCCATCAGCTGAGTAGCTGTCTTCTCACACCACCGTGCGTACCGTTCGGTACACGGCGGTTCAATGGGCGGCGATAAGGGCGCGTATCTTCAATAGCCGCCCTATCCTCTCGTGCAGTATCTCGAACCATTCAAGCACATCCGGGAATCTGATTGATTCAAGATAGTGGTTGGCCAGTGAATGTTTGAGTGTTTGGCTATCGGCAGTATGCCAGTAACCCTTCCAGATTTGCCCAGGGCCATTCCTATTACCGGTAACTCTTAAAACTTTACCAAAAATGAAGAACGTGGTAGTATCCCATCGGGCGGAATACAACCATGATAAGAACCAGGCGGAGCATTGAATTAAGCCCGGAAGAACGGCGGGAACTTGAAGGGTTTAGGAGAACCGGGAAAAGGAGCGTCAAATTAGTGAAACGGGCGGCC
>JAISBK010000067.1 GCA_031266255.1 Treponema sp. | reverse complement strand
TACACGGGGGGTTTACAAACCCCCTGCGGGGTTGGCCGTATGTGGGGTTTGTGGCGGTTACGTTTTTGCAAATTTACCCCCCCCCCCCCCCCCCCCCCGGTTTTCCCTTGTTTGGATATCCCATGGGTACAGGCGCGGATGGTTTTTAGACAGTGCTTCTTCTGTCCGGGCATAACAATCACCCTACCGCACCAAATGGCAACCGTCAATCAAAAACTTCGCCCTGAAGCTCCCCCGCGCAAGCGGGCTCTTGGGCATTAAACATATCTGACAATTTCAGCGTTTCCTTGCCGGGATAGGGTATGGATCTGTTGCGTAACACGATCGCTCGGACCGGGGTTATAAAACTAGGTCCAATACCAATTACAAGTTATATGTCGAAGGTTCTCCCTGAGGCAAGTGCAGGTAATGTTGCATGCGGGATCAGTTCTACTTCTGATTCGAACTCCAGAACGATTACTGTAACACCAGCTATTTTATCACAGTTGTCTTCCGACAGATCTTTCAGAATTATTCTGAGCTTCTCTTGAGTAAAACCGATGCTTCTGCCATTCCACAGAATGTAAACAGATTTAAGCTTACCGCTCAATCCGGCAATGATGAGTTCACCATCGGATGGCCAAATCCAATTCCACACATATATAGTATTTTCCTTCTTACTTATTGAACAAAGCCGATTGCCTATTCCTCCCATGCCTTTAAATGCTGATACCGCTAGATTATTGAAATTGAAAATTTTACCATAAGTACATTCTCCATTCAACTCTAACCATTTTCCTGTTGCAGCGAGCGGCCCTACCACCTCGGGAGGCACAGAACCATCAGGGGCAGGACCTATGTTGAGAAGAAGATTGCCGCATCCTGCCGAACAGGTGGCCAGCATCCGGAGAATTTGCTGTACATTGTAGCTATATGGTACGACCCGCTTGGAATCAATATAACCCCAGGAAAGACCATTAAAAGTCATGCAAGCTTCCCAATCCCTGTCTTTTTCCGCTGTTATATGTTCTTCGGGAGTGCCGAAATCTTCAGGGAGGTGGCTTCGGTTATTAATGATAATATCAGGCTGCAGGGCCCTAAGGCGCTGGTTCATTTCTATTGAGTTCCAGCCTTCGGTGTGTTCCATGGGCCGGGGTACATCAAACCAAAGAATATCTATCTTTCCATAATTACTCAGAAGTTCTTCGTTAAGACTGTAAATATAGTCGTTGAATCGCTTTCGGGCCGTACTGTCATAAGCAGCGGCACCCCCATCGGGATGATGCCAGTCCATGAGAGAAGAATAAAACCCAATTTTAAGCTCCTGTTCTCGGCATGCATCAACAAATTCTTGAACTATATCCCGTTTGGGGCCATAGTTGACGCTGTTATAGGGGTTCACCTTCGAATTCCACAGACTGAAACCCTCATGATGCCTCGTGGTCATAACCATATATTTCATTCCTGCGGTCTTTGCCAGCTTGGCCCATTCTTTTGGTGCCCCTGGGTTAGGCCTAAACTTGTCCGCCAGTTTTTCATATTCATGTATTGGCCATTTTTCATTAGCCATAGCCCATTCGTGGCGTCCTAATATCGTATAAAGCCCAAAATGTACAAACATTCCAAATCGCGCCTGCCGCCACCATGTCATGCGACGATCCCGGCTTGCGGCGGTCTGTTCCTCATATTCAGGTTTTGAAATAAGTTTTGGCATGCAAATTCCTCCATACAAAAATATATAGCGGATATTCTAACACGGATCAGAACAGTGGAAACCTGAATTTACCACTGCAAATCCGTTTTTCATCCTGAAAAATGGATTTGCAGTGGTAAAAAGAGGCTTAAATATCATTTTTCATATTGTAAAAGGCAAAATTAAAACTGTTCAACAAGAGATTGATGAATAAAATAAGATATACCCTGTGGGTTTTACCATCTGTGGGGCAATTTATTTGAAGGAGAAAATCATGAAAATAGGTCTTGGAACAAAGACGGCTATGCTGGTCCTTGGTTTGACTATCTTAAACATCGTAGTTTTTGCGGGCGGCCAGTCCGGAAGAGAGATGGCAGCCTCTCCTGTCAAAGGATATCAACGGGATCCCAATTTGAACCCATCCGGAACTTTCCCAATAAATAAGAATACAGTATCCTTAAGGATTGGGGTAGAGCAAAACGCCATGGTGGAGGACTTTGAAACCAATTGGATGACCAGGCAGGTTGAAGAAAAGGGTAATTATAATTTGTCATTTGAACTGTATCCTACAGGAGAAATGAACCAAAAATTGGAACTTATGGTCATGGCGGGAGGCACCGATCTGCCGGATGTACTTATTGGGGGAGGGTTTAATCTTGCATCCATAACTAAATATGGTCAGGCTGGTATGCTTGTTCCATTGAATGATTACTATAAAAACAGTGCTTATTGGATCAACGAGTCTATTAATGATTTAAATTATGATCCCATAAAATATATAACCAGTTATGATGGGAATATATATGGAATGTTTGCTACTGGTTTATCAGTAAATAATGAATATTCCCCAGCTCGGATTATGATTTATGAACCCTGGCTCCAGAAATTAGGATTGGCCATGCCTCAAAGTACTGGTGAATTCTTGGCTGTTCTAAGAGCCTTTAGGGATAGAGATCCTAACGGTAATGGTCTAAAAGACGAGATCCCCCTTATGGGAAATCGAGATAATATGGGTACTAATTATCTTTACGCAATGATGATGCCTTTTATTTATACCCAGCAGAATTTTTGGATGATAAATAATGGGAAAATAGATGTTCCCTTTAATAAACCTGGCTGGCGGGAAGGTCTCCGTTATACCAAACAGCTTGTTGATGAAGGCCTACTCTCGCCTTTATCCTTTACCCAGGATAATGTACAGCTTTTTGCTGTGGTGAGTCCCGACCCGCCCAAGGTCGGTTCCTTTGTTGGTATTTCCGGGTCCAGACTTGGGGCCAACGATATTAAGAGAAGTCAGTACGTAATACTACCACCTCTGGAAGGCCCTGTAGGAAGGCAGGCGCTCTGGACACCTCAGCTTCCGTCCATTAGGATGTTAATAACTAAGAATTGTAAAACTCCGGAATCGGCTTTTATGATGGGTGATTTTTTGGGACGAGAAGATATGTCTGTAGCCCAATATTATGGAGAAAAGGATGTTGACTGGTTGCCGCCGGGGCCTAACGAGAAGGGATATTGGGATGACTATGGATACAAAGCCCAGGCGAGGCCTATTTTAAAATGGGGAACGTTACAGAACAAACACTGGGCCGGAAACGGTCCTCAAATCAGGGGAATGAAATGGGCAGGCGCCGATATAGCTACTGATGATCCTTATGATATGGTCGCCCCTCTTGGTCGTACTATCGGCCCGGCCATCCAATTCGCAAACCGAAATCCTATCGTTGGCCTCATTTATAATGAACAGGAACAGGAAATTATGAATGACCTCTACACTACTATTACTACTTATGTCCAGGAATCTTTTGCCCGTTTTGCCACTGGAGATCTCAATATCGATCGCGACTGGGACAGCTATGTGGCAGAATTTGATAAGATGAGTCTTCAGGATGTTATAAAAGCAACCCAGTCGGCTTGGGATCGGATGAATAAGTAGATGCTTTAAGGGATCATGCTATGCCATACCGGAATGGATGGGAGGTGGTGCGTAGAATAACAGAAAAATCCAATGGTGAAACAAAACGGAGAGATCCAAGGCTTTGATTCATGCGCTGAATTATGATTTTATCTGGAGCACTCTAGTGAACAGTAGGTTCTTTGGGAACAAACGAACAGGCATGGGTCATTCGGTTTATCGGGAAAAAGGTATGGATTACCGATATCAATAATTTTTCATACGATGAGGGAGACGGAAATGTACCAGGATATACAAAAAAAATACGGCCGGTATTGGCAGTTGTACCTTTTTCTCCTTCTCCCTGCCACCTACATTATCATCTTTGCCTACATACCCATGCTGGGGGTCCAGATTGCCTTCAAGAAATACACTATCCTTGGAGGAATCTGGGGCAGCCCCTGGGTAGGCTTGGCGAATTTCAAAAAGTTTTTTAATTCATACATGTTCTCCCGAGTTATCGGAAATACCCTACGGATTTCGCTTTACGATATTATCGCCGGTTTCCCTTTTCCTGTCATTTTTGCCCTGTGCCTTAACACCATTGAAAACCGCCATTACAAGAAAGTCCTTCAGACAATCACCTATATGCCTCACTTCATCTCAGTGGTAGTAATTGTCGGTATGCTTATGCAAATTTTTCACCCACTGAACGGGATCTATGGAATCGTAATAAAAGCGTTAACGGGAAACCAGGCGATAGATATTTTTGGCAAGCCGGACGCTTTTCCCCATGTCTACGTATGGTCAGGAATTTGGCAAGGTTTTGGCTGGAGTTCGATTATCTATGTAGCTACCCTTAGCTCAGTACCGGAGGAGCTTTACGAGGCCGCCAGGGTGGACGGGGCATCCCGCTTCAGAATGGTTCTCCATGTTGATCTGCCTGCCCTGGCTCCGACTATCACCATTCTGCTTATCCTCAGGCTGGGATCTCTCATGTCTCTTGGTTTTGAAAAGGCTTGGCTTATGCAGAACAGTCTTAACCTCCGTACCAGCGAACTTATATCAACCTTTGTGTATAAACAAGGACTTGCCGCCGGCGGGCCAACAGATTTTTCTTATGCCGCCGCTATCGGACTTTTCAATTCTCTGATCAACCTTATTCTTATAATACTGGTTAATAAAATCGCGAATAAATTAAGCGAAACAAGTCTTTGGTGAGGGGAAACTATGCGGAAAATGAGAATCCCCTTTGAGGATAAAGTTTATTACACGATCGTTTACGCTATCTCATTCTTTTTATTAATAAGTGTCCTTTACCCTATAATTTTCATTGTTTCTGCTTCGTTCTCGTCCCCTTATGCCGTTTCTACCGGGCAGGTAACTTTCTTGCCGGTTGAACCCGGCCTTCAGGGCTATGAGGCAGTATTTAAAGATACCAGAATTCCCATGGGCTACCGGAACACAATTTTTTATACTGTCTTTGGTACCCTCATCAATGTATCCATAACTCTTATCTGTGCCTACCCTTTGGCGCGCAAACACCTTCCCCACCGAGGCGCCATCACTTTCTTCTTTACCTTTACTATGCTCTTCTCCGGGGGCATGATTCCCAATTATCTCCTCCTGCGGGACCTCCACATGCTTAACACGGTTTGGGCCATGCTGATCCCCGGTGCTATGGGAGTGTATAACATGATCATCACCCGTACTTTTATTGCCAATTCCAT
>JAISBK010000005.1 GCA_031266255.1 Treponema sp. | reverse complement strand
ATTGAGGCTGTTCCAAAACTTCAGTTTTTGGAACAGCTTTTTTTATTTTACAGGAATAAGAATCACTGCCTTCTCCAAAAGATAGAGCGTGAATTTTATGATGAATAACCCTTTTATCCCAAATATTCCTTACTAATTTTATCAGCTACTGCTTTTTGAGCTACAAATATTTCCTTGACTACTCTTGCCGTAAAATCCCGCTCTTTGCCATTTGGTGACTTTTCAGCCTTAAAAAATTCATATATTTCCACATTTAAAGCATTAGCGATTTTTGCCAAAGTATCGGGATAAGGCCATTTATTACCCCGTTCTATTTCACTTAAAAAGGGTACGGAAATATCGGCATATTCCGCGAGCCTGGCTTGAGACCATTGCCGGTGTTCACGAAAGGATTTGATATTCTGAGCCAAAACCATCCTGATTTCCGTTCCGGTCAAGCCAATTTCCTCATAGTAAAATAAATTTAGCTGATAGATTGACAAAACCGCAAACATCGTTTAGAATTATTTAACTAATTCCAATAGAAAAATAAGGGTAATGATAAAATAGAGTTGTTCAGAAACTTCAGTTTCTGAACAACAACCGCTTAAAAAAAGCAAAATGCGGAGCATTTTGCAGGACTTGTTCGAGAACCAACCGGGTTCTTGAACAAGTCTAATATCCTTTTTTTCGAGGCTTTCCCAAAATTTCAGCTTTTGGGAAAGGTTATATCTTTATGTTTTTACAGGAGGTTTTTATGAAAATCAGACTGATAAACCCGTATGGGAACAAAGAAGCATATTTTAGCAAGGAGAAAAAAATGAAGGTTCATCTAACACCTGTATGTTTGGGGGCAGTTATCATGTGTCTCTGGGTAAGTTGCCAGAGTAGTGCTGTATCCGGCCCCGAATCCAAAGCCGGTTGGGGGATACCGTCTTTCCCCAGCCCCCAATCCTTTACCGAGGAAATCACCAACCTGCCGAATCCTTTTGTAAGCTGGCAGGGGAATAGCGTAAGTGCAGAGACTTGGCATTTACGCCGTGAAGAAATCGCTCAAATCATGCAGCATTATATGCTGGGTTACAAGCTCCCCGAGGCGGGGGTTAGCACCATAGTCCGGTCGGTCGCTCCGCCTGATGCCAATGGGCGGCAGCTTGTTACATTCAGTGTAACGAGGGGTGGGAAATCCGCAGATTTCTATGCTACAATGACTCTTCCGTCTGGTCCCCCTCCTATAGGGGGATATCCGGTAATCCTAATCAATGACTCCTCCGCCGACACTGCTATTTCCCGGGATCGCCTCCCTTACGCGGTGGTTACAGAAAGGGGTTACGCCAAACTTCAAATCCATTTGGCCTCCATTGCCAGCGGCGACAAAGGTCCGGATATTGATAATACTTACTTTGATGAGGCAAACATAGGCGGTCTTGTTAAGGAACTCTACCCGGAGATTCGGTATTTTACAGGAAACCCCATAAGCGGAGGCTGGGACGAGGAAGAACAGCGATGGATCACCGATAAGGGCTGGATTAGTGATTACGGCGATCCTGACGCTCCCGGCCTTATGATGCTCTGGGCCTGGGGAGTATCCCGGCTTATAGACGCCCTGGAACTTGAGTACGCCAAGCCAGCGGATCAAAGAAAGTTTTACCTGAATCCCCAAAAGATCGCTATAACCGGATCATCCCGCAATGGCAAGTCGGCCCTGATCACCGGCGCCTATGACACCCGGATCGCGGTGGTGAATCCCACAACCAATGGCGGCGGCGGACTCCCCATTGACCGGTTTGTCAGTGTTTCGGTAAACGAAGCCGATTCCACCCGGAACGGGCCTTACGGCCCTTATCCAAAACCAGCCCACGATGCGCCTTACGGACCTTTTGGCGGGTATGGGGCAATAAATAAGGAGTACCAATACCTTAAAAAAGGCGATGAACAGTACGGAACCCTGGCAGCCAGGGTTGTTACGGCTAAAGAAGCTCTGATAGATCCTACCAGAAATCTGGACGGCGGTGTTACCATATCTTGGCCCGAAGCTAACAATGACCAGGGCCATATCATTTGGAAAGACCAGGATCCGGGGGCAACTAACCTTAAAGACGGTTATGGGGTGCATAAGCACTGGTTCACCTATCCCGATCATTTCCGCCCCTGGGGCCCCCAGGGCCTGCCCGATATTCGCTGGCGCTACCCCAATTATTGGAGCAGCCGATTCCACCAGCTTCCCCTTATTTACAATCATTTGAATCTCCATACCCGGGAAAGCAGCGGGGATTGGGGCTATTTTGTCAACGCCCCCTTTGACCAGCACTATCTGAGCGCCCTGGTGGCTCCCCGGCCCCTACTGATCGCCGAGGGATTTGTCAGTGAGAATACCGCCCCGGAGGGGCATTTCATGAACTTTCTGGCAACCAGGGAAGTGTACCGTCTCCTTAACGCGGAGGATAATATCGGCATAGGGATGTATGTCCACGGCCACGCCCAGGTAGAGCGGGAAGTGGTGGATCTCCTGGATCTCTGCGATAGTTTTTATACCGGGGGGCTTATGCCTGCCCGGTTGAGACCCAAGACCGTGGATGAATACCCTTTCCCGATAAACGATCCCCGAAGCCGGTTTGATTACCTCAAACTGGACTGGGCTGCTCCAGGCTACATATCCGTCGCCGGACAGGTTAAGGAACTGGTTCCGTCTAATTATTCTTATTGACGGTTTTGTGCAGATATTGATATTATTTTCTTGATATATATTCACGAATCGTGGGATAATATCATGATCTAA
>JAISBK010000203.1 GCA_031266255.1 Treponema sp. | reverse complement strand
GAACTTGACAGATTAATAAATTTTTTTATCCCACATTCCTTAGCAGCTTTCACCAGATTGATGCCAATTAGCGCATTAGTGGTAAAAAAATTATACATATCTTTCATATTAGCCTGAATACCTCCAACTTTTCCGGCACAGTGGATAATCAGGTCAGGATTTGTTTTTTTTAGATAGATCTGGATATTATCAAAATTTTGCAAATCAAGTTCAGATGATGTTGGTTTCAGTATATCATGTTTGGTTATGTCTTCGTTTTCAAGAAGATTATGACCAACCATCCCATTTGAACCAGTGATAAATATTTTCATTTGAGCCGCCTGTCCTTATTCATAATAATTACGGACAAGATACCCGCCATCATTAAGATACATTTCCCTCTTTGCCAGCAAGATATCATTTTTAACCATCATTTTGATCAGTTCTGGCAACTGCACCTTCGGCTTCCAACCCAGTTTGACGACAGCCTTTGTCGGGTCTCCCAGGAGCAAATCAACCTCCGCGGGACGAAAGTAACGGGGATCAATCTCCACCAGCGCTTTGCCGGTAACAGAGTCTATTCCCTTTTCATGCAAGCCGCTTCCTTCCCATCGAAGCGTAACGTCGGTTTCTCTAAACGCCATGGCGATAAATTCCCTCACGGTTGTTGTTATGCCGGTGGCCATCACATAATCGTCCGGAGTTTCCTGCTGTAGCATCAGCCACATAAGCTCCACATAATCGCCTGCAAAACCCCAGTCTCGTTTGGAATCGATGTTGCCCATGTAGAGTTTTTCTTGCAATCCCATTTTGATACGCGCCGCGGCACGGGTCACTTTGCGGGTAACAAAGGTTTCGCCCCGTATAGGACTTTCATGGTTAAAGAGAATACCGTTACATGCGTATATCCCATAACTCTCGCGATAGTTGACTACAATCCAATATCCATAAAGCTTGGCACAAGCATAGGGACTGCGGGGATAAAAGGGGGTTGTCTCTGTCTGGGGCGTCTCCCGCACTTTTCCATACAGTTCCGAAGTGGACGCTTGATAGAGCCTTACCTTCTTTTCCATACCGAGAATTCGTATAGCCTCAAGCAACCGTAGAACTCCAATTCCGTCGGCATCGGCGGAGTACTCGGGCACCTCGAAAGACACCTGCACATGGCTTTGGGCGCCGAGGTTGTATATTTCGTCTGGCTTGACCTCCTGCAAAATACGAATAAGGTTCGACGTGTCGGTAAGATCGCCATAATGGAGCACAAAATGCTTATTAGGCACATGGGGATCCTGGTAAAGGTGGTCGATCCGCGCCGTGTTAAAACTGGAAGACCGGCGCTTGATACCGTGAACTTCGTAGCCCTTCTTGAGGAGGAACTCCGACAGATAGGCGCCATCTTGGCCGGTTATACCGGTGATGAGAGCTGTTTTCATGGATTAATAAAACTCTAAGCTTTTACAAAATTCGACAAAGTAATATATTTGTTTTTGGCTTTAATAAGCGCAGTTTTACAGCCAGCCTTTATTCTTGTCTGTATGTCAGATAATCCGACCACCATCCAGGAACAGGAAAGGTCAACCTTTCTTAGGTAATGCGTCGAACTCTTTTCGGAGAAACGACATCATTTTATGAAAAGTATCAGGTTTAACCCCATACAGCCGCCTAAAAAGAATATCCTTGTCGTCTTGTTCCTTCTTTAATATCACTATCTATATTAAACATAAGGATTTTTAATAGAATAACGAACATCCATCTGAGTTGCTAAATAAGATATCTTATTAAAGCCTTCGTGTTAAAAAAAGCATTCCAATCGCTTCCTTGTCTTCTACACTTACCATAATAAAACTTTTTATATTTACAACTCATAATAATCTTATTTTTGATAAAATCATCTTTATTTATGCCTAAAAAATCGAGACGCGTATCTCTTAGATAATATCATAATAATCATTGATATTATCTAAGAGATAAATTGAATAACATCGGTCGCTCAATAAAATAAGTTTATCCACAGTGATGTACCACTCATTGCCCGCAACACACGTTCTTCTCTATGGCAGTTAAAATCGCAGGAACAGGCTATGCCGCATACGGCAAATTCTTTCTGATTTTTATTTTTAACCTGTAATACCGTTTCCTATACCGGGGGGGGGGGGGGGGGTAACACTAACCAATTGCCAAAGACACTATTCCATTCGGAAGGATCAAACTTCTCATATCCACTACCATGATAAAATGTTAATTCACCAAAATATATTTTTTTTCTTATGGAATAAAAATCTACTCTTACATACAATATATCTCTTGATAACTCTTTGGCTAAAGCTAACATTAAATCAAGCGATTCAGGCTTTTCTATCATTATTTCTGGGTATGTAGGATAAGATAATGAAAATGGTTGGTACAGCCAATCTATTGAATAGAAATTCCTTTTGTGGCATTCGGAAAACCTATCAAAATCAACTTGAATAATTTTAGGATCACCATTAAAGCACTGTATTTTATAATCTTTTAATTCTACCCCTGATTCATCGACCATATATTTTTCAGCAATTATTCTTGGTTTTATATTTTTGTACGGACTTTCACGTCCACTCCAATAAAAATTATGTTTTAATATTTTATTCATATCTTTCTTTATTTTCTTAATATCAAAACTTTCTCTATCCTTACAAATATATACACCGCCTGAAAAATGAGTTGCTTTTAGTACAAATTGTTCCGGTAATGTATCATCAAAATCAATATCATCAAAATTATCCCAAACCCCCAGCGTCGGTATGATGTGTTTTTCCCCTATAATGCTTGCCACATATCTTTTTGCTTCATACTTATCGACCATATTTGTATATTCTAATTTTCTATCATACAACTTGAGCCATTGTATTTTTTCATTAAAAGTTTGAGGATGTCGCAAATTTATTTTTTTTCCAAACACTAAAAAATATTTTATTTTGATTTGCAGAACATCCGGCACAAACCAAAGCAGCTTGGAACTCCATATTCGTATTAAGAAACGTCTGAAATGTGTCATAATACAATTTCCCCCGATATCTGTTAATGTTTATATTAGATTCCTATCTTAAAATATGCCAAAATGAAGTTGTAAATAATTCCATAATAAATACAATAATTTATTTACCTTAATTTTCAAACGCATATAGAGAAAATAAAAATCTGATATAAGCTGACATTTATTCTTTTGTAATACAATTCCAGACCCCTGTAATTTTTCAATATCCCTTTTTTCTGAATAATATTTTCTTACGTTGTTTAACAAATAGGTAAAAACTGCAATTTCATTGTAATCTCTGTGGACACGCTTATAACCTTCGGCTGCTATCCGCCGTGCTTCATCATAGTGATCCAGATAGTAATGGCATTTTTCAATACATTCTTCAATACTATCGAAGCCTATCACTTCTTTGCCTAATTCATATATTTTTGCAAGATTTGATTTATTATCGCATATCTGTAGAACCCCATTCGCTGGTAAATAATAGAGACGGCGATTTATCGGACCGGTCGAAAGATGCATATTGATACCGATTTTACTTCTACACAGGTAGTTTACTTCCTCCCCCTGGGGTAAATATCCACATTTCCACCCGCGACCATAGAAATATCCATTAGGAAACGCCGCCTCCAATAAATCAAACCTCTTATTTCTTTTTCCAGAATATGCCAACCTATCTATCATCATGAAAAGATCAATATCCCTTTCTTCATTTAAGATACGTTCATAAGTTAAATCAGGATTATACATTAAATCCCCAATTCCCATCGGCTGCCATTCTACACTTTTGCAGCCCCAGCTCAGGTAAGTGTCAATCTCCGCAATATTGCCGACAGCGCACATGTCATAAGAAAATGCCGTGTATTTTGATTTTCGTTCAGAAGCCTCAGGATCATCATTGCACCCATAAATAGTGAATAGTTGAATATTTTTTATAAATTCAGGATGAAAGTTTACACCGACTGAATTGTAAAAAATATCATAACCTTCCGCAGCTTCCATAAAACGTTCATAAAGCGACATAAGCCTTTTGTCGCGCAATTTCCATAATTTATCCATATATTTAAAAGCTAATAGAGGATATATATCAGAATAATTCATACAGAAAGGCTTTACATTGAAACCGGTGGCATTCAGTCTTTCGAGATATGCTAGAAGATTATTCGTTATGTTGTTTCGACGGTTATAACCTTCCCTACAAAGATAACCGTATAATAGTCTCATCATTATTTTTTCTTAAATCCTATTGCAAGCAGTTTATTACAATATTTATTTGCAATATTCCGTACTCCTATCCTTTCAATATTGTCCAATAAAACCACATAAGAACAAAAAAGCATCGAAATGGTTGAAATACATATTAGAAAGAATAGTCTGAGTATGCCTTCTTCAAAGAAATATAACACGCCTATAGGCAGGATAGCGCTTATCATACCAGTTATGAGAATAGGCAGGACAATTTTTTTTATAAAGGATGCAATAGAAAAATTGCAAATAGTTCTTATTATAAAAAGATATATGACAAATATTGCTACTGTAGAAACCAGCCCTATAATGGAAACACTATAAGCAGGGAAATTAAAGACCGTAATAAGAATAAAAGATATAGGCAATATAGATAAATACAGAATCCCCATTGAAAGCCGGAATAGTTTTATTTTACCCGAAGCTTCTCCTATGGCATATAGGGGCAGGGTCATAAAATAAATTATTGAATCAACCAGTGTGAATCTTGAAAATATTACGGTCATATCCGGCAGTTCCTTCAACCATAGAAATAAAATATAAGGCATTTCAAGAACAACTGGCAAAGCAAGAACATAAAATAAAAAAAAATTTAATTTAACCCCCCTATAAACCAGTTTAATAAATTCTTTGAAATTATTGACGGCGTAGTTTTTTATTATCTGCGGCCTTAATGCCGTATTAGTATTGTTTGTAAATTTGGTTACTGCGCTATTAACTGATAATGATATGCTGCGGGCAGCTACGATTATTTCGTTAAAAATTTGATTCAACAAAATAGTTGATCCTTGCCATTTTACGTTTCCTGATAAATCAGAAAAAATATTCCATCCGTTATATTTAAGTATTTCCATAAACATTCTTTTGTTCCAACGGAAACTATATTTAAGTTCTTTATATTTTATCATATAAACTATTTTATAAACTGCGATATTCATAAAAGCAACCAGGCACATAAATACACTATAGGAAAGTAATTTATCAAATGCAATGTACTGTAGAAAATATACAAAAATTAATTTTAAAACAGTTTCAATAATCGAAGCCAGAGCATAAATATTCATGTCTTCGTTAGCAATTACTAGCGCTATATAGGGACTGGTTAAAGTCGTAATCAATGTCAATAATATTGTAAATTGATATACCCATAGCACTGCTGTTTTACGTTCAAAGGGTACGTTCAACTTTACGTTTACACACCACAATCCTATTGTTTCACTTAATAATAAAATCACAATGGCTATCAATATATAAAGGGACATTATCGTGGCGAATAATTCCTGTAAGTTTTCAGTATTATTCTTACCAATTTCAAATGAAAAAAACCGTTGGGAGGAAGCTAACATTGACGTATTTAAAACTCCTAATATCGCCATTATTCCCATGACAACGTTATATAAGCCGTAGTCTTTCACCCCTAGCGTATTCAGCGCCACCCGCACGGTATACAGGCTCACCAGCATGATGAAAATCTGCCTCAAATAAAGTATAAGTGTGTTTTTGGCGATACGACGGGTGTTTGACATATTTACTGATAATTTTTCTGGTCTACCTGGTCTGTTTTTTGGAAGTAAACTTTAACAACAATTTATTTTTATAATAGACTTGTTCGATAACTTTTCTGGCAATACCTTTGTTATATGCTTTTTTAACTATCCGACTGTTTTGCTGAAGTGTTTCTATTTTACCTAATTTTGAACAATATAACTATTCCTTATTTACCAAAAAGAAAACCTTTTCTATAGGAATATTATGTAAACCATATAACACCGCATACCTGTTGTGAGCCGCAACATCATCAATGAGTATATCGGATCTGTAGAAATTATAAAAAACTACCGCAATAATAAAACCGCTATAGTCTCCGTATTGATGATAAAAATGTCCAACAGAATATATAAAAAAGAACAGAAAAATTATCCGATGAGCACCATAACAAGAAAATTATCGGGGGGGGGGGTATAATTCATTGTAACACAAGGACTTACAAGCTATTTTCACAACAATAATACTACCTTTTTATAACAACATACCGCTGTTTTTTATGCACTGCATCATACCCCGGTATCAGCCGGTTCATCTGCAAGCCAAGTGCTTACGGACTTTCTTCAAGATACGTAAAAGCACTTGTATTGATCTATAGCACATTCATCTTTGTTTGTCTAGGGTATTTTCAAAAAAATATGATTTCCAAGTGATAATTTCACCATTACGAATAACGAGGGAATAGTTCACCCTCTAAGGCTTATTTTCGTTTAGGGCCTTGTCGGGAGTGTATTTGTTTTTATGGATTCATAGTATTATACATTATATATATGGCGCAAATTGAACATAAGGTACCGGTTTCCATTCTGGATGCTAATGGCAGGCCGGTCCATTTTGGGTGGGCCCGTTCAGCCCTATTTCGCTATGATCCCCTGGCGATTCGAGTATCTCCTCGGCGACTTACCCAGTCTGACCGGTATATCATCTTTTCTTCCACTCATTTAATTGGGTTTGAAATCCTTGAAAGCGGCTATTTAGGCTATATCGGTATATCCCTTATTTCATTCAAGGATAAGCAGTGGGTTTCCCAGACCTTGTTAACCCCCTTTCCTATAGGACTCTTTGAAATGCCGTTCAGCAGTGAAACCGATTCGGTGAGGGTTCAGCGAAAACAGGCGTTGCTTAATTTCATTACCATGCAAGAAGGGGTTCGGATCATAAAGGCGGATATTCCTAAGTTTGGACATCACCGAAAACTACGGGGAGAGTTAGTTTTATTTGGCCCCCCGGGGGCACAGTCTGTGGTTACCCACATGCCTTGGCGACGGGAAAAAAACGCCTTCTGCTATTCTCGGCGTTCTCCCTGGTATATTGTTGAAGGAGTGATCCAGTTTGGTACTACTGAATTGGTATTTACCCGGGGTAATGCGTGGGGGATTTTCGATTGGAACCGGGGGATCCGCCCCCAGTCAGATATACGGTACTGGGCAGCGGCCTGCGGCCTAAGCCAGGGAAAACAGATTGGCTTTAGTGTAGGGTATGGTTCTGCAGATTCCGGCCTGGGAACAGAAAACGCCTTTTTTCTGGATGGAACCCTGCATAAACTGGATCAGGTTACCTTTCATATTTCCCCGACAAATTGGCTACTGCCTTGGCATTTTACCAGTAATGATAACCGTCTGGAAATGCAGTTTACCCCTCAGCAGGAACGAGTAGAACATAATCGCATGTTTTTTCACTCCCTGAAATTCAGACAAGTATGCGGGTTTTTCTCCGGGAAAATTACCCTGGATGACGGCTCTGAGTTTACCTTTCAAAACATCACCGGGTTTGCAGAGCGGCGAAAAACCCGCTTATAAGCCCAACCCTTAGATGATCGTTCCTGGGTAGAGAATGGCGTTTTTGGGGATCACGATGATGCCGTCTACGATGTAATGGTGGCCATAATTGCCGTCACTTCGGTTTATGGGATCGACCCCAATACGGCAGCCTTCGCCAATGCAGGCGTTTTTATCAATAATAGCCCCTTTAATAATGGCTCCCCTTCCAATACCCACATTAGGCGTCCGAGCATCCGCGTTGTACTGTTTCTTGATTTCCGATTCATAGAAGTCTGCTCCCATACAGACCACGCCGTTCAGACTGGATCCCGATTCAATCACCGTTCTAACGCCCACGATTGAGTTGGTAATGGAGGCATTGGTAATGATGCACCCTTCTGCAGCTATAGACTGGTTCATATTGCTGAAATTCATCTTTGAGGGGGGCAGATTCCGCATGTGGGTATAGATGGGCATGGTTTCATCATGGATATCAAAACGGGGACGCAGGGTAGTGAGTTCCAAGTTTGCCTCATAGAAATTCTTGATGGTTCCAATATCCTCCCAATACCCATCAAATAGGTAGGCATTGACTTTTAAGGTATTAATGGCTTGGGGAATAATTTCTTTACCAAAATCGGTCAATTCGTTATTGAGACAGGCTTCCATATCCGGAGCATTAAAAACATAAATGCCCATAGACGCCAGGTAGCTGTCTCCCTTGGTTTTATCCGTCCGCAGTTCAGGGGGTACCTTAAAATCACCAATATCCTTAGTAGGTCCTGGTTTTTCCAGGAATTGGATAATGGTGTTGTTTTTATCCACCTTGAGAATCCCCAACTGACTTGCATCTTCCCGGTTTACCGTGGTACAGGCAATGGTAATAGATGCCCCTGATTCCTTGTGTTTTTTGAGGAGGTCTTTAAGATTCATTCGGTAAAGCTGATCCCCGGAAAGAATCAGGTAATACGCAGGATTTTGGCTCCTAAAATGAACGAAATTCTTTCGAACCGCATCAGCAGTTCCCTCATACCAGCCGGAATGTTCAAAAGTTTGTTCAGCCGCGAGGATTTCAACAAATCCCCGGGAGAACAAATCAAATACATAGGTTTGGGCCAGATGCAGATGCAAGGATGCAGAATTAAATTGGGTTAGGATATATATTTGCCGTAACTCGGCATTGATACAATTAGATATGGGTATATCTACAAGCCTGAATTTACCTCCAAAGGGAACGGCAGGTTTGGCCCTTGCTTGAGTTAAAGGAAACAAACGGGTTCCTTTTCCACCCCCCAATACGATAGACAAAACTTCAGCCATAATACACACCTCCTTAATACGGACTCCTAAATAGTATAGGAATTATCACTACCCCTTAGGTAGGTACATCGCTTTATTATCAGTATAAACAAAATTTTTTCGTTTTGTCGATAGTCTTTTTCTTTTTTTAGCATAAATTCATCATAGGATCCGATTGTTCCCTATCCATTTATGTTAACGTGAGTTCGGGGGAACGCGTTGTACCGGGGTGTCCCTGGAGTACCCGGCCTTATTTCACCTCAACCCGTTCTATTTCCCGATCCGTCAGTTTCACCCCGCCCGCTTTAAGTCCTTTAACCGGATAATCCTGGGCTTGAAAGGTTTCTTTGGTGATTCTGATCCGAGGCTTAGGAACATAATACGCGGTAAAACTGAATTGTTGCCGGGTATCCACCTGTAAAACTAACGCCCCTTCAGGAACTAAGGAATACTCCTTGTTCATGATCCACCCTTCAATGACACAACGCTTGATCCAAGGACACCCGGTCTTTCCTTCCTTATAAATTATGGTGAATACCAACGCGGCCAAGGCTTCTTTATCCGCTACCCCTATCCACCAGGCCCCTGGACCGATAAAGGTCTTCTCGGGAAGTTCTGCCACCACACTATAGGTTCCATTGTTCCTTATAATGAGGATCCGGTCGAAAGGTGAAAGCATAGCTATCAGTTCCCCTATTACCGCAGTGCCTAGATAACCCGTCACCCGGTCATACTTGAGTTCCTGGTCTTTCTTGACCACTTCTTTCACCGCAACCTTGGCAAAGGTCTCGACGAAGGTCTTACGCTGCCCCTTATCCAGGTCCTCATTGGCCCTAACCTTGGCCATGATGCCGTCTAAGAAGCGAACCGTATAGGGGATAATTCCTTTAAGGTGCTTGTTTATCTCCTTGATCCGGGTGCCAATTTCAAGGCTCTCTGCCTTAGCTCGAGCGGTGTCGTAAAGGGATATACGCCTGATGGGTATCCTGAGTAGGTGTTCCACATCTTCAGGAGTCAGACCCCGGCTTCCCACTTCCTTCGAGAAGGGACGAAACCCCTGAATCACCGCGGATCCAACCGCTTCAGCGGTCTTCATCTTTTCAATGGTCTTATAAATCTGCTCTTCAATGAAAAGTCGTTCCAGGGTACGCAGACGGAGCTTATGCTGGAGTTCTTTTTTCTCCACTTCTAGTTCTTTTGTGAGGACCTGCTGAAGCATCTGGGCGTGATACTGTATTATCTGGGTGATGCTCATCACCACTGGGAAATTATCCTGAATGACCAATAGATTCACCGAAATGGATTGTTCACATTCGGTAAAGGCAAAAAGGGCATTCACGGTTTCTTCAGAATACACCCCTCGGGCCAAGCGAATCTCGATTTCCACCTTTTCAGCGGTAAAGTCGTTGATGGCCTGGATCTTGATGCGTCCTGCCTTGGCTGCGGTTTCTACGCTGTTGATGAGGCTTTCCGTGGTAGAACCGAAAGGTAGTTCTCGGATGATGATCCGTTTCGGGTCTGACGTATCGAGTTTAGCTCGAACTAATACTTTGCCGTTTCCTTCTTTGTACTCTGATACATCCACGATCCCCCCTGTGGGGAAGTCAGGGTACAGGTGGAAGGATTTGCCTTCAAGACAAGCCTTCTCCGCTTCCAGCACCTCCAGGATGTTATGGGGCAAGATCTTGGTGGACATACCCACGGCAATGCCCTCAGCGCCCATGACCAGGACTACCGGGATTTTAGCGGGAAACAGTACCGGCTCCTTATTACGGCCATCGTAAGAGTCGGTCATCAGGGTGAGTTTGGGATTATACAAGATGTCCTTTGCGAGGGCCGTTGCTCTACATTCGATGTAACGAACTGCAGAAGCCTCATCACCGGTGTAGATATTCCCAAAATTACCCTGTCTATCAATGAATATATTCTTATTCGCCAAAACCACCAGCGCGGAACCAATGGAAGCATCGCCGTGGGGGTGGTACTTCATGCAGTGCCCGACCACGTTTGCTACCTTATGAAACTTCCCATCGTCCATTTCAAAGAGCGAATGGAGAATCCGGCGCTGTACCGGCTTGAGACCATCTTCCAGATCCGGAATTGCCCGATCTTTGATTACATAAGAAGCGTATTCAAGAAAATTTTTATCAAATAAATTTTTAATAAAAGCCATTAATCCATACCTCAATCTCTAAAAACGACGTTTTCACGGTACTATTTTTAGAGGTGATCCACAACCTATGATAGACCTTAGGGGCAATTGATGTCTATGGTGATTGGCATGCTTCAGAATACCATCTTTATATGAGCATGCCATGCTACCTGCGAGGTTCGGTCACCCCTTGAGACCGGGGATCCAGCGCATCCCGAAGACCATCTCCCACAAAATTAAAGGCTAAAACACTGAGGAGAATCAACAGTCCCGGAGGTACCCAGAGCCAAGGCCGGGCCGTAAGGGTGGTCAGGGATTGGGCGTCGGTGAGCATGTTTCCCCAACTCGCGGTGGGCGGATTGATCCCCATACCAAGAAAACTCAAGGAAGACTCGGTCAGTATTGCCCGGGCAACCCCAAAGGTCGCGTTTACCAGGATGGGGCCTAGGGCATTAGGCAAAATATGCAAAAAAAGTATGCGTTGGGGTTTAAAGCCCAGGGCCACCGCGGATTTGGTATAATCCTGTTGTTTAATGGACAAAACCGTGCCGCGGACCAACCGGGCCACCGAGGGCCAGCCTAAAATCCCCATGATGAGGATCATCCGGTCAAGCCCGGGACCTGCGATACTGCTGATGATCATGATAAGCAGCATAGAAGGGAAAGACATAAACACGTCCGCAATACGCATGATGATCATATCGCTCACGCCCCCGAAATAACCGGATTCAAGACCCAGCAAGATCCCCAGCACGGTGGTCAGAGCCACTGCTCCAATACCCACGCTTACCGAAACCTGGGACCCATAGATCAGCCGGGAGAGTACATCCCTTCCCAGGGGATCCGTTCCCAGGAGGTGTTCCCTACTCGGGGCAGCGCTGAAATCATCACCAATCTTGTAGGGATTCTGGGGAGCCAGCAGCGGTGCCAAGAGCGCCCCTGCCATGAGGACCAGGATAAAACCTAGGCCCCAGACTGCAAACCGATGCCTGCAAAAACGCCGCCACACCCTGACATTCCCCTGTAAGCACTGCAACATCCTCATACCCTCCTCTGCTCATGCATACTTGATCCGCGGATCTGCCAGGGCATACAGGATATCCGTAATCAGACTCGCCAGGAGGACCATCACCGCAGCCATGAGGTTAAGCCCCATCAATACCGGATAGTCCCGGGTCATGATGGCATCTATGGTTAATCTGCCGATCCCAGGCCAGGAAAAAATCTGCTCGGTAACCACCGCTCCTCCCAAAAGCCCCGGAATTTCAAGCCCGATGAGGGTAATGATGGGTAAGAGTGCATTCCTGAACGCATGAATCCCCAGCCGGGGGAAAAAAGGTACCCCCTTTGCCGTGGCAGTACGCAGATAATCCTGGTACAGCACATCCAGCATCGCGGCACGGACATACCGGATGAAGCGGCCGCAGATATGGATCGCCAGAACCGCACAGGGCATGACGAGATGCCGGAATAGATCCCCAAGTCCCCCAGGTACGCCCAGGGTATACATCCCGCTTGAAGGAAACAGCTTTAACTTGATGCTAAAAAGATAGATGAACCCCAGACCCAGGAAAAAATTCGGAGTGGAAACTCCCAAAAAAGCGGTAAACGTGGCCAAGTAATCAAAGAACCGGTGCTGTTTAAGGGCGCTTACCACTCCCAGGGGAATAGCCAGGGCCAAACCAAGGACCAGGGCGCTACCCATAAGTAAAACCGTGGCAGGAATACGGTCCAAGATGATCTGGGCCACCGGCCGGTAGGAGGTGTAGGAATACCCTAAATCCCCCTGTACTACCCGCAGCAGCCAGGAAATATACTGCCGGTGAAGGGGCGCGTCAAAACCCAGGTTATGTTCCAGAACCGCCCGGGCTTCTGCGGTCATGGTCGGACTGATCATCAGATCCATGGGACTCCCGGGCACCAAACGGATGATGCAGAAATTCACCAGGGACACCCCAAACAAAATAGGAACCATGCACAAGAGCCTGCGGATCAGGTAATGCTTCATAGGACACCCTCATTCCATACCAGCTTACGTACAGAAACCCGCTCCCAATCTTCCCTGCGTATCGTGAAATGACAGGCGGTCTGATGCGCTCCATCGCCCTGCAGTTCCGGCTCAAGACTTGCACATTCCGCCTCTCTAAACGGGCAGCGGGTATGAAAACGGCAGCCCGATGGAGGATTGGCAGCACTCGGCGCCGTACCGGATAAGAGGATTTTTCTCCTGCCTCGCCTTCTGGGATCCGGATCCGGGTACGCGCTGAGTAAGGCCTGGGTATAGGGATGCCGGGGATCCCTGAATATCCCTACCCGGGGGGCCAGTTCCAGGATCTTACCCAGATACATCACCGCGATCCGGTCGCTGATGTACCGCACTACTCCCAGTCCATGGGAGATGAACAGGTAGGTAAGCCCCAGTTTTTGCTGTAAATGCTTGAACAACTCCAGGATCTGGGCCTGGATCGAGACATCCAGGGCTGAGGTAGCCTCATCACAGATCAGGAACCTGGGCCGCAGGGTAATGGCCTTGGCAATGCTGATCCGCTGCCGTTGCCCCCCGGAAAATTCATGGGGAAACCGGCGCTTTACGTCCGGGGGCAGACCAATAAGATCCAGAATCCGGTCGATCTCATCCTTGATCTCGTTGCGGGGAACCACCCGGTGGGCGCTCAAGATTTCGGTCATCATGCTTTCCACGGTCCTCAAGGGGTTTAAGGAAGCATAGGGGTCCTGAAAGATCAGCTGTATCCGGGGCCATACCGAACGCATTTGCGCAGGGGAATAGCCGGCTATGTTCTCGCCGTCAAAAAAGATCTGCCCCGCGGTGAGCCGCTCAAGGCCGATGATGGTTCTGCCTAAGGAAGATTTACCACACCCCGACTCACCCACCAATCCCAGGGTCTCCTGAGGATATATATGCAGCGACACATCATCCACAGCCTTAACATGACTGATGACCCGGGAAAACACCCCGCTTCTGATGGGGTAATAGGTCTTTACGTTTTTCAGGCGGAGTTGGGGCTGTAGGGCTTCGTTCATGCCTGGTCCTCCCCGATGAAACAGCGCACCGCATGACCCTGGGTTCTTTCCTGTAATGCAGGAAAACCTTGGGCACAGCGCTCGGTTCCCGAAGGACACCGGTCATGGAAGGGACAGCCCTTTTGTTCCTGCATCATCAGGGGAACCATCCCCGGAATGGAGTACAGCGGCGCGTCCATAGAAGCGTCCAGGGAAATAACCGACTTGAGGAGGCCCTGGGTATAGGGATGCAGGGGGTTGGTGAATAACTCATAGACCTCCCCCTTTTCCACTGCATAGCCACCGTAAAGGACCACCACCTCATCGGCCATTTCCGCCACCACCCCAAAGTCATGGGTAATGAGCATAATCGTGATCCCCAGCTCCGCCTGAAGCTGCTTGAGCAAATCAAGGATCTGGGCTTGTATGGTTACATCCAGGGCCGTGGTAGGTTCATCGGCAATGAGCAGCCGGGGCTTGCAGGCTATGGCCATAGCAATGAGCACCCGCTGACGCATACCCCCGGAAAGTTCGTGGGGAAACCCGGCCAAGACCTTCTCTCCATCGGCAATACCTACCTGCTCAAGCAGCCTGCGGCACTGGTTTTGGATTTGTTTCTTGCTGAGACTGCTGTGGAGCCGCAGCGCTTCGGACAATTGAAAATTAATGGTCAAGACCGGATTAAGGCTGGTCATGGGTTCCTGGAAGATCATGGCCATCCGTTCTCCCCGGAACCTCTGCATCTCCTTTTCCCGGGCATGGGTGATATCCATCCCTTCAAAGGTGATGATCCCCTGGGAAATACGCCCCTGGTTTCCCAAAAGGCGCATACAGGACAGAGAGGTAACGCTCTTCCCGCTGCCGGACTCCCCGATTAACGCGAGGTTTACCCCTTCGGTTATGGAAAAACTAACATCCTTCACCCCGAAGGCTATGCCGGCTTCCATCGTAAACTGTACTTGCAGATGCTCTACCTGCAAAAGTGTTTTTGCCATTCCTACTCCCGTACTCAAAGGTACAGCCTTCGGCTGGTTGGCGTGCCCCCGTGCAAAACCGCTCCGGGGGCGTCATCGAACTCACGCGGCTAGGGTCGAATATCCCACTTTTCCAAATCCCGGAGCGCCCCAAAGTCTGAAAGCTCCCCGTAGCTGATCCGCTGGTTTACCGCCCGCATGACCAATTCACTGTAGATCCCGGAAACCGGAACCTCTTCGGCAATCAGGTCCTGGGCCTCATAATACGCGGCTTTGAGCGTTTCGCTGTCCACGCTGGTGTTGATTCGATCCAGGATCTGGTCCATCTTGGGGTTGGAATACCCGGTATGGGCGTCATGGGAATCCACATAGTACCGCAGATTGCGTATCGCGTTAAACGGGTTAGCCGGCATACCCACAATAGAAATAGCAAAGTCATGCTTCTGAATCCTGCCCATAGTGGTGGGGAAATCCGCCCGTTCCATGACCACATTGAGGCCGATGGCTTTAAAGTTCTCCGCAATAATCGTGCATACCCGCTCCCGGGTATTGTTTCCGGTCGGCACCAGGAAGGTGAGTTTCGTGGATAGATCCCACCCTGATTCCGCAAGGAGCTGTTTCGCCCGCTCCGGATCGTAGGTATACTGCGCGGCAGCCTCGTTCCAGAATTCGATCCGGTTTGAAACCGGCGTTTTGGTGATAAACGCCTGACCCTTGAATATATTGCGCAGGATACCGGGCCGGTCAATGGCCAAGTCCATAGCTTGGCGCACCTTAACCTGGTCCAATATCCGGTTGTTGTAGAAGAGGACTTGCACCGTAGAAGGATCCCCCCGCTTGGTCCGTATATGGGGCAAACTGTTTATCCGGTCGTAGTCATCCGCGGGAATATTGCCTACCCCCGGATAGTTCATGTCGATTTCACCGCTCTCAAGCTGGGCCGCGATCTGGGCGCCGGACAGAATCTTGAAATTCAAGCGGTCGATCTTCGGCCTTCCCAGAAAATAATCATCATTTGCCTCCAGGGAGAGGTACTGACTAGGGGCATATTCCTTGAATTTGAAGGGCCCATTCGTTACCTGAGGATTCTGGAAGAAACTACAGGTAAGGATGTTTTCCGGGCGTTCTTTTTCCAGGATATGTTTGGGGATGACCCGCAGGGGGGTCCCGATATTGAGGTTGAAGATTGCCAGGGTAAGGGGGTATTTAGTTTCCACGGTGAGGGTATAATCATCGATCTTCTTCACCCCTGCGATGCCTTCCGCTCCTTTGGGAAACAGCCCGCTTTCATCGGTGCCGAGCAGAATCTTGAAGGTACTGGGATCCGATATACCGACTACAGGGTTGGAAAAGGTATTCATGGTGAAAATCACATCATCCGCCGTAACCGGGACGCCGTCGGTCCACCGGACCTTCCGGTTAACGGTAATCGTAAAGGTAACATTATCCTCGGTGGTGATACTTTCGGCCAAACGGTTCACAAAGGCCTTGTCCTGGTCCAGGATTTCCGAGGCCAGAGGCATAAACAGGATACTCGACGCATAGTAGGCCATGATGTTATTAACCGATAGGGGGCTTACGGTTCCCGGATCATTGGTAATACCCACATTCACGATTTTGAGCTGGGGGGCAACGGTTTGGGACTTACCGCTGGCGAACAATGGTCCGCATACCAAAAGGGCAAGTCCGAAGATGGCAATCTTTTTCATGTCTCTACAATTCTCCTTTTAAGAGGGTGATATGACCCTTTTCTTCTTGGGCTTACGTCTCACTATTAGAGAAAACCAGAAAACTATCAACCCCTGCGGGGGGCGAAGCGGGGTGCGGCGTGATTTGGGGGTGCGTGGCACGTCCCTTCGTTCCTGATTCTAGCAATACGTGGTTTGAAATAGTGATGGGCTGTAATGCCCCAGCCAAAAGTCGATTTATATATGCCAGCCAAAATAAACCTTGGAGCAACTGCGCCGGAGATCAAGCCGGCTCCATAACTGATTTTGCCTATACGGATTCCAACGGTAATAGGGGTGGTCATGGTTGAGTGGGGATAGCTGCATGACCAAAGCACCCTTGGCTCAGGAAGCGGTAGGGAAAAACCCCACCGACCGGGGGAAAAATGGGAGCAAACGCCATATGCTCGTCGACGGCGCGGGGGTACCGCTGGCACTGGTAGTCACCGGGGCCAACCGGCATGATGTTTCCTAATGGGAAATGATGCTGGATTCCCTGGTTATTGAACGGCCTGAATTGGTGCCTTTATGCAGGGTATACAGGCCAGACTGTGTAAAAACTCCAAGTTATCTTAGTAATATAAGGAATTACGGCAGTCCTGGAAAAACCTGAATACATCAAAATTTCATAGAATCAAAAAAATGAGGAAATTTACCTTCAAAATGTTACAGGCCCGGTAGTTATTGGTCTTGTTGTGGATATGCACAACACGTGAGGAAATAATCGCCTCTGCTCTTCTTACCAAAGACTCTATCCTGAAATTAGGTGTGAACAAACCTCCTCTACCTAAAATCGTTTCATCTCAGCTTCTTCTCGATGGTTTGTTATGATTAAACCGGACAGCAGTAATTCGGATGTCTAGCTCAATATCCCACTTCATCGCAGGTATGTTTGCGAGAACTCATTTTACGGTACCTAAGGGAACGTTTAATTCCTTTTCCATATCCAACACCGCCGCAATGAGGTTATACTGTTCCTGCTGTACCTGGTTTTGTGCCTGCAAGAGGCTGTCCCCAGCGTCTCGCAGCCGCTGATAATCCGCCGCCCCTTTCCGGTAAGCGTCTTCATACAGCTCGTAAGTGGTCAGGGCAAGTTCAACGTTGAGCTTTAGGGCCTCGATTGTTTCTATGCTTTTTTCGATAGTGCGCCGGTATTGGGCGATTCGGCTCTCCTGGTTTTGTTGGGATTCTGCTAATTGCATCTGAGCCGCGCTCATGCGGTCATTCAGATCGTCTATCTGAGTCTTTGCCGTTGACCAGGGAAGAAAGTTATCGATATTTATTCCAAGGCTTACTGAAAATGATCCTGCGTTGTCATTCCAGGTATCATTGCTGTAGATCGTGGTGGAATTCCACGAAAGTCTGAGGCTCGGTATATACGCCCCGTTCCAGGCCGCCCGCCGTTGTATCTCCAGGGTTTCAATGGATTTCAACAGTACTGCCGATTCAAGAGATTCGGACCGCGCTGCTTGGGTGATTCGGTTAGGGTCGCCCGCATAATCCAGCGTTCCGCTCAGGGTTATGGAGCGTTCCCGGGGAATACCAAGCAGTGCCTTGAATGAATCCACCGTGTTTTCATACACGGTTTCCGCATTTCGCAGCGTGGGTTTCTGGTTTTCCCTATCCACCCGGGCCGAAAGCTCGTCCAGATGGGAAGCCTGGCCCGCGCGGGCAAGCGCGGCGCTTTGCTCATACCGGGCCTGGGCGCTCTCAAGGCTCCTGGCAGCCAAAGCCCTATTGGCGTCCAGCAGGATAAGCTGGTAAAACAGCTTCCGTACCTGCAGCTCCAATTCCTGTCGGGCCTGCTCAAAGGTGAGGGTCCCCGCCTCGTAGTCGGCCCGGGCTTTTTTGATCTGTTCAATGGTTGCAGCGGACAGGGTGAGGCTTGCCGACACCTGAAACCCCGGCGTCCAGACATCCGCCGGAATTGCACCGGTAATGGAGGTGGGATGACTTACCTGTGCGGAAGCGCTTAGCGACGGAATCAAGGTGTTCCATGAACGGTCGGCGGTCCGCTGCTTTCCACTCAGGTCTAAGGCGCTTCTTTGGAGGCTGAGGTTATTATCCAGCGCGATCCGTACCGCTTCATCAACATCCAGGGATTGTTCAACAGATGAATCCTGAGCACTTACCTGAACCAGAACGCCGAGCATTACGATAAAAGATACGAGTTTCATTATGGAAAAAAGATACCTGCTATACGACATAAAGGCTATTAACAGAAGATTAAAAAAAGATAACGTTTGTTATACTGCGCAGGTTCGGCAAAGAAAAAAGGTTGTCCCCCTCCATGCTATATTGCTCCCTGGGCTTTGAGGCCCGTAAACGTACCCTCCAAGGAGCGTCTTCTATGAAAAACCATAATGGCTTAGGGAACTCCCGGAATGGCTTCTCATCTTGACCTACCGCATTTTTTAACCGCAACGGCGAAAAAGTTATGGATCACCACCTAAAATTTTGGTATGAAAGGCTTGACATTATTGCAATGTATTGTATACTAACCCTATCAATCTTAGTAGAGATTGTACGTCTTTCTTTGTTTCTTTTAGGGAGAAGATTAGTATGTTTATGCCCCCCCCCCCCCCCCCA
>JAISBK010000174.1 GCA_031266255.1 Treponema sp. | reverse complement strand
CCCCCCCCCCCCCCCCCCCCCCCCCCATAAACGTACCTAATGAAGAACAAAAAAACAGAACTATACCCCCGGATATTTTGGGAAAACCATTATTTTGCCAATTTGCCATTATGTTACCCAACTCAAACACCTTGTATTTACTCCTGAGGCAAATCCCCCAACTAAAGGTAAGAATTCATTTGAATGATACACCATAATTCAGAAAGAGTCAACACGTTATCGTACGATTTTAGCAATTTAACCTTACCAAAATAATTCATTGTCCCATAAAGAAGTATTCGGTATTAGTTCTCCCCATAGGCAACATTATAGGTACCTGCTGAAGAAGCGGTAACTTGTATGATAACCCTACCGGTGGTACTGGCGGTAAAAGTATGCTGGTTCAGCGTAATGGCGGTTTCATGCTCTTGATAAAAAGCCTTTACGGTAATAGTTGCGGTTTTTGTGCTGTCCTGGGTACGATCGTTCCAAGAGAGAACATAGCTCTTTCCACTGCTGACCTCAAAATAATGAAATTAAGCAGCTTTTCGATCTGAGACACATCGTGCCGATTTCGTCCCTTGGCAGACTATGGGCCTTACAAAAGTCATGACATCGCAATAAATTCTTGTTATAGTATCTGCGTCCATAAGAAACCCCTCCCATTTCCCGTATGATGGGTGTTTGATCTATGCATTATACCAGATTTGGGTAGAGGTTTCTTTATCTTGTCGAACTCACGTTAGTTAAGGCAGAAAAAATAAACTTGACCTGTTAATTTCTTATACAACAAAGAATTAGCAAATTCTATGCGTTTATCCCGCTGATGCGGGGACTTGATATACATGCCTCCACAGGATATTATACAATTATGCTTTTTCCCCTTATTAAAGACTTGCTACACCTCCCCGCGGAATCCCAGGAACTTACTATTCGCGGCTGGGTCAGGACTAAACGAGAACTTAAAAACCTTACCTTCGTGGATGTGAATGACGGATCCTCCCCAGGGGGTATCCAATGTATTTTCGACCGGGGAAGCACCGGACATCCCCGGCTTTCTTCTTCGGCAGCCGTAATTCTTGGATCCTTGCCCACCGGGAGTTCCGTAATAATTCGAGGGCGCCTCATACCCTCTCCTGGGTCAGGTCAGACGGTGGAAGTGGCAGCATACGATATTGAATGTATTGGGGATGCACCGGCCGAAGTATATCCCTTGCAAAAAAAGCGACATTCTCTGGAATTTCTCAGGGAGATCGCCCACCTCCGGGCGCGAACTACTACCTTCGGTGCAGTTGCCCGGGTACGTAGTCGTCTCGCCTTCGGCGTACATCAATTTTTCCAAGAGCAGGGTTTTCACTACATTCATACCCCTATTATTACGGGGAGTGATGCAGAAGGAGCCGGGGCCCTGTTTCAGGTTACTACCCTGGACCTTAAAGCCCTTGCCCAATCCGGTAAGGAACCGGATTATCGGGAGGATTTCTTTGGTAAGCCCAGTTACCTTACGGTCTCAGGTCAGCTTGAAGCGGAAACTTATGCTACCGCATTGTCTCGAGTTTACACCTTTGGACCTACCTTTCGCGCGGAAAACTCAAACACCACCCGGCACCTGGCAGAATTCTGGATGATTGAACCGGAAATTGCCTTTGCCGATTTAACCGATAACATGCAATTGGCGGAAGCATTCCTCAAATTCCTCTTGACCGTGGTATTACGGGATTGTGCCGAAGACCTTGCCTTTATCGAAAAAGTTAATTCCCGTACTGAAAAGGGGATCACCGCTGCCTTGCAAAAAGTGCTTGATTCCCGGTTCACCCATATAAGCTACACCGACGCCCTATCGGCCCTGGAAAAAAATGCATCTGACTTTACTTTCAAACCCTTCTGGGGCTGTGATCTTCAAAGTGAACATGAAAAATTCCTCACTGAAAAAGTCGTGGGCGGGCCGGTGATTGTAACCGATTACCCCAAGGAAATAAAAGCCTTTTATATGAAGCTGAACGATGATGAAAAAACCGTCCGGGCTATGGATGTACTAGTGCCTCGTCTTGGAGAGATCATCGGCGGTTCTCAGCGGGAAGAAACCTACTCTCGCCTTGAAAATAGGATGCTCGAATTAGGGATGCGGCCTGAAGACTACGCATGGTACCTGGACCTTCGCCGGTACGGCACGGTCCCTCACGCAGGTTTCGGTATGGGATTTGAACGGTTCATCCAGTATGTTACCGGTATGGTAAATATCAGGGATGTGATCCCCTATCCGCGGGCAGTGGGTCAAGCGGAATTCTAGCCTTGATACTGAGCAGCGATGCACCCCGCCAGAAACTAACAAGCATGCTTCAGAATACTATGATGCCCCTCTTTGCTAGTCTTATCTGGATCTTCCTGGCTGGTTCCTTGGCAGCCCAAAACCCGGCACTAAACATGCCTGACTTGAATTCTCAGGCGGCAGTGCTCATGGATGCAGCCACCGGTACCCTTCTTTATGTCAAGAATGGGGATGATGAAATTCCCCCAGCTTCCTTGGCAAAACTCATGACCATCCATATAGCCCTGAGCGAAGTGGCCAAGGGTAACGCCAGCCTCGACGAGGTGGTAAGCCTCCCCCGGGAAACGTGGGCGGTAAATCAACCTCCCCGATCGAGCCTCATGTTTCTGGCTCCTGGGCAAACCGTAACGCTGCGGGATCTACTCTTGGGACTTGCCATTCCTTCAGGCAACGATGCGGCAGTGGCAGTGGCCCTGAGATTTGCCTCCACCGTACCAGAATTCGCCGAACGGATGAACCAAGAAGCCCACAACTTTGGACTGGTAAAAACCCATTTTGTAGAGCCTTCGGGGGTCTCAGAAGAGAACTGGACCACTGCAGTGGAATTTGCGATATTTTGCAGGGAATACCTACAACTACACCCGGAAACCTTAACAGACTATCATTCGGTTAAGGAATTCGCCTTTCCCCGGGCAGAGAATGTAGCGGAACGGTACCGGAATAAACCAGGTACTATCATCCAGTACAACCACAACAACTTTTTAAGAACCTTTGCCGGGGCAGACGGATTAAAAACAGGGTATATAGACGAAGCAGGTCACAATATCGCCATTACCGCAGAACGAGAGGGAACCCGTTTTATCGCCGTCATCCTTGGGGCTCCCGCAGTGTACCAGGGATCTCGCCTCCGGGACGAAGATGGGATGAAATTGCTCAACTGGGGCTTTGAACATTACCAAACCCTCAGGCCCAGCCTTGATACCCTTGCACCTATACGGGTATGGAAGGGAAAAGAAGACTACGTTGAAATCGCTCCTGCGGAAACATTGGAATTTACCACCTTCCGCACTCGAGGGGAGCAACTCCATTGGGAAATGGAACTTAGTCCCACCATTCTCGCACCTCTCCCGCAAGGTACTTTTGTGGGTAGCCTCGTCCTCTATGATGCCCAAGGAGAACTGCGACGGATTCCCCTGATTACCACCCATGAAATAGAACGGGGAAACCTTTTTAAACGCCTCTGGGATACCATCACCTTGTTCTTCCGTTCCTTACTGGCCACAAGAAACGCTTAATTTGTATGGATAACAGCCGGAGCTTTTTGGCACAAAAAAAATGCATCTAATTCTTGTTCTATACATTGCAAATCAGCTTCTAGCTTCTGAATGCGCCGCATTGCATATTGTACTTTTTTTTCCCATAAACGCTCACAAGCTTGATCCAAGAGAGCATCAAAGGACACCCTTTCGGAAAGTATCACGGATTTTGTATTAAAAATCATAGCATAACTATACTCTATCTCTTACGGATCCGCAAGATACACGAGATTATTTCTCTATAAAACGAGCCATCTAGCGTTCTTGTTTACTGTTCTTCAGCCCTACTCTCAGAAACCGTTACAGAATTACCTACGCCATCACCTGCTGCTTCCTTATCAAAAGCTCTAATAAACGTAACCATCGCTATAAAGGCAATAAGAATCAATACTAACTTCTGCATACTCCTCCGCATTAGCATACATCTTCCCACTTCGTCTGTATAAGCAAAATGACCATGCACTTTTTTTCAAATAAATAAAAGGGCTATTTCAACATCTCGAGATCTTGAAATAGCAACCATATCATAAACTTATGATTTAAGAAAATCAAGCGGATTAACCGCCCGGCCGTTCTTATAAATAGCAAAATGCAGATGAGGGCCGGTACTGTACCCGGTACTGCCCACTTCCCCAATTTTGGTACCCTGGGATACCAATGCTCCCTGATTTACTGAGGTAGCGCTCATGTGGGCATACATCGTTTGATAACCATTCGCATGAGAAATGATGATAAACTTACCATACACCGAATTAAGCCCCACCGAAGAAACCCGGCCATCCATCGCCGCTTTTATGGGCGTTCCTGTAGCAGCGGCAAGATCCAAGGCCGCATGATACCGTCTCACCCCGCTAATAGGATCGTTCCGCCATCCAAAGGGAGAGGTAAGCCGTCCCCGGATAGGATAGATAAAGGTATCTCCCAGAATGAGCTTGAGGTCTTCGCTGCGCATCTTAGCACCGGGAATAAAGAGCACCTTCCCCAGGGTGAGGGTTTCACTCTGAATATCATTGGCATCCAAAATAACTTCCAAAGGAACCCCCATCGTACTGGAAATTTTACTCAGGGAGTCTCCCTTTTTTACCGTATAGGGTATACCATCCATATTGGGAATACGCAAAATCTCTCCCTCCCGCAGGAGCTTGGCATTGGAAATATAATTGGAGGCAACAACCGCATCAATAGAAAGAGCATGGTTTACGGCAATCTTGGATACCGAATCCCCTTTCTTCACCTTATAGGATTCCCATGCAAAGGCTTCAACCAAATTCAAGGGGATAATCTCATCAGGAACCGTGGATGCCGGAACAGAGATCCCAGCATAAGAGGCCAGGTTTTGCCCGATCCCTCCATCTACTCCCGGTTCTAAACGATACGCCTTACCCCAAGGAAGGAAATCACCCAATTTAAGGGTGGCCAAGGAGTTCTCTGACCAGTTTAATGAAAGCAAAATAAACAGCAAAAGCCCGCCTATAGCCAGGATCGGTAAAAGTATCACAACTACCGAGCGATGTTCCCGCGTCCGCATCGATTCTTTTTGGGTAAACGGGGCCGATCCGGAAGCGGGAAACAATCCCTTCAATGAGACGTGAGGCAAAGAAAATGCTGGTAGAATAAAATCCTCCTTTTTCCTATTATTTTGATAATATCGTTGCATCTGGACAGGTTTCTGTTTAATTTGTTCTATGATTAATGCATTGGTACTATGGGAAGGAGGCATCGTATACCGGGGAGTATATATAGAAGACTGGGGAGTCTTACTTTGGACCGCAGGAGTCGCTGGTTTACGACGAGTAATATATTGTTGTACGATTAAATCATTCGTCATGGTTTATTTATCGACAGGTGGCTCAAGAATGATTATACTATTATAGATACTATTATAATTTATAGATCACTGTATGGAAAATAATACATCCATCGAGACCGGACGGGCAATCGCAGGAGCCTTATTCCTTGCCCTATTACTAAAGTTTTTCTTGTTTGATTTTATGATTACCGAGGGACAATCCATGATGCCAACTATTAAACCTGGTTCTATACTTATGGTGAATAAACTGGCTTATGGTCTACGGCTTCCCTGGTCCGAGGCTTATCTTGTATGGTGGGCTTTGCCTAAACAGGGAGATGTAGTAATCTTTTATACCCCCAACAGGGAAATTGCGGTCAAACGATGTGCCGGGCTTACAGAAAATCATGCCTTCATTGCCTTGGGGGATAACAGCCTCCAATCCTATGATTCTCGTGCCTATGGTCCCATTCCGTTAAGTAATATCCTGGGTAAGGTATTGACAATTTAATGTTTACTACTATGGGAAAGACCAGTAACCGAGGCCGTAAAAAAAAAGAACCCTTTCCTGCTCAAAACCGCTCTAGCGTCCACTACGGTCAGGAACAGATCATTTATCAGCGATTTCTGGCGGTTTTTTTTCTGTTTGCCCTGATAACCCTCATCTTGGTACTGCGGTATGCTATGCTGATGCTGAATGGGGATAATCCAGAGCCGCTGATAAACGCCAAACCTTATACTGAACGGGGAACCATCGTGGATAGAAACGGCCGCATTCTTGCCATGCAGACAAAAATGGCTAATATCAGTGTATGGCGGCCTGAAATAAATGACCTGGAAACCCTGAGCCATGCCCTAAGCCCTATCCTTAACATTTCCTCGGACGAAATCAACAGACGGATTACCACTGCTTCCAGTGATTTTGTATACGTTAAAAAACAGGTTGACCAATCTACCATACAACAAATTGAAGCCCAGCGTTCCCTGCGAGGGGTCAATGTTGAACCTATTGTAGGCCGTATCTATCCTGAGAGCAATCTGGCAAGCCAGATCATCGGCTTTGTGGGAGATGAAGGGATAGGACTTGAAGGGATTGAATATGCCTTTGAATCAGAACTCGCGCCGAATGAGCAGCGGAACGGTAATCAGGTGATCCTGACGATTGATGCCAATGTGCAGTATATCCTTGAAAAAATAGCCGCCCAAACCTTAATCGAAAATAAAGCCGAAGCAGTGATGCTTATGGCTCTGGATCCCCGGACCGGAGATATTCTCGGTTCCGCATCTGTACCGGGCTACAATCCCAATGTGCTCCAGGATTCCAATGAAATCAGCCGCATGAACCGGCCTGCAATATGGGCCTACGAACCAGGTTCAGTGTTCAAGGTCTTTTCCCTTGCCGCGCTCATGGATTCAGGGGCCATCACCGAAAACAGCTTCTTTACCTGTAACGGGCGGTATGAACGGGTTACAAACCTGGGAGAACGGATCGTCATTAATTGCCTGGGTGCTCATGGAAGAGTAAGCGCCCGGGAAATCATCCGGTTCTCCTGCAATGCCGGGGCAGCCTATGCAGCAGACCGGCTTGGGGTAGATGCCTTTTATGAGGAGATCCAGAAGTTTGGATTCGGTTCCCGGGTAGGGGCAGGAAGTCCTGGGGAAACTACGGGGGTCTTCCGTGCCGGGAATCGATGGTCCGATCGGTCTAAAGCGACCATCGCTATGGGTCAAGAGATATCGGTCTCGGCTTTACAGATGCTCCAGGCTGCTTCTGCCATAGCGAACGACGGTATCCTCGTGCCGCCCCGGATCGTATCCCGAATCCGTTCAAGTGATGGAAAAATCGAACAGCCCTTTAATCCCGGTACCATAAGGCGAATCCTGAAACCAGAAACCGCCCGGATCATGCGGTCGTACATGATCGATGTTACCTCCAGTACCGGTACCGGACGGCGGGCCAATGTAGAGGATCTATCCTTAGCAGTCAAAACCGGCACTGCCCAGTTCGTAGATCCTGCCACCGGTACCTATTCAAGTTCTGATTTTATCGCCAGTTGTATGGCCCTGCTCCCTTCAGAAGCCCCTTCTCTGGTTTTGTACATCGTCATCGTAAAACCCCAAGGAGAATCCTATTTGGGAGGCCGTATCGCAGCCCCGCCCATACGGCAAGCCGCCGAAGCCCTGGTTGATTACTTAGGAATTCCCCGAGGCAGAAATCCTCAGGTCAATCATTCAGGTTCCATTACCTTGCCCAATGAGCAGATCCCGGTTTTAGGGGGAAAGGTTCCTAATTTTATCGGGTATTCTAAACGACAACTGCTTCCTTTCCTATTGCAGGATGATCTGCACCTTGAAATGAGGGGAGACGGCTGGGTCAAACGGCAAACTCCAGCTCCAGGAACCACCCTGAACGCGGATACTACGGTCGTTTTGGAGTTGGAATAGGAGGAATCAGAGCATAACGATGACGTATTGGGATAGTAACTGCGCCGTTATCAAGGAAAAGTTTCCCGGTCTCTTGAAACAACTGAATAAGCCTGCACCTTGGCCTGAAGAGGATATCTGCATAGAAACCGCCGCCTCAGGGGATCCCACTCTGATCATCCAGAATATCTCCATCCATTCACGGCGGGATCCGAAACGAGAAGGCCGGCGCCTCGCAGCGACTCTGAACGGTACCGGCCCCATCATCATCTTGGGCTTTGGGCTGGGCTATGCCGCAGAAGGGGCCTTGGAAAAAACAAGGCTTTCCCCTGCTTCGGTAAACCGTCCCCTCATCATTGTGGAGCGGCACCCTGCGGTGCTGCGGAAGGCCCTGGAAACCAGAAATCTGCATACCTTCCTCTCGGCAAACCCCCTCATCTTTGTCCTGGGAGGATCAGAAGATGGCCTTACCGGGGTACTCCAGTTTTGCGAAACCCATTTCTCTAACGGAAAAGCCCCCCTTGAGTTTATCCGAAACCACGGGCTTATGCAGCTTGATGCTGATTGGTACGCTGGCGTAGAACGGCATATCCGTACCTGGACATCCAAGGACGCGGTCAACCGGGCAACCCTTCGCCGCTTTGGAACTCGTTGGGTTCGGAATGGCACTCGAAACTTAACGGCAATCCGGGACCTGCCGGGGATAGACCGCCTTGCAGGAACCGTCGCTCAAGATATCCCCACGTTTCTCGCTGCCGCAGGGCCTTCCTTAGACCGTATCGCGGCCATCTTGCCTGATATCCGTGAGCGCTGTGTGGTGGTGGCGGTGGATACGGCCCTCAGGCTGTTTACAGCCGCAGGGGTTGATCCGGATTTTGCCGTGGTGGTAGATCCCCAATACTGGAACGCCCGGCATCTGGACCACATTCCCTTACCTAAGACCCGTCTCATCGTTGAATCCACGGTGTATCCTCCGGTACTTCGGCATCCTTGTGCAGGAATTTTTCTCTCTTCTTCCCTGTACCCCTTAGGCAGGTTCATTGAAGCCCGGCTTGAGCATAAGGGAAGGCTCGCTGCCGGAGGTTCGGTGGCAACCACTGCCTGGGACTTTGCTAGAATTTTAGGTTCCTCTTCCATCTGGATTGCCGGTTTGGATCTTGCTTTTCCTGGTTTCAAAACCCACTTTAAGGGTGCCCGCTTTGAAGAACAGGCCCTCTTAGAATCGAGCCGGTTTAATCCTGGGGAAACTCGTTCTTTCAGAGCGCTGCGGGATGGGAAACCTTTTTGGGCCGCTGCTGCGGATGGAAGCCGGGTTCTAACGGATCAGCGTCTCGCACTGTACGCTGCCTGGTTTGAAACCCGGTTTCACGGAACTCCCAACCTCACGCATTATCGTATATATGGGGAAGGACTTGCCTTATCCGGTTTGACTACCACCTCCGCAGAAGACCTCCTAGCCTTGCCTTGCCGGCGGACCGCAATAGACCAGCATCTGGAAACGGCGTTTTCCCACGTACAGACCGGCTTTATGCAGCCAGAACACGTACAGGAACGAAGCGCAGCATACGATGCTGCCTTGAAGGAATTGATGGAAGGGCTGACCACGTTCAAGGCTCTAGCGGATGCTGCCCTTAAGATCCTTGGCAGCCCGTATAGGTCCAATTTCCCGGAACCGCAAGATACCGGTTTTGTCCGTAAAAACCTAGAGGCCATTGCCGGAGAGATGGCCGCAAGTCCGGTAAAGGCTATCGTAGACTTCCTGGTACCTGCTATGACCGGATTAGAAACAGAATCGCAGAATCTTGTAGGGGATGCATCTTCCTTGACCTTATATCAAGCCCTTTCAGACGCTGCACAGGAACAGATTAACCAGATAATCCGGGGGAGGGACGCATAATGGAGAGTCGTTATATTTTATGAAGTCTGTACTGACATACTGGTCTGAATACTATATAATAACCCTAGATGAATTCATATTAGTGGAGCCTCGGTGGAGATTCTTTTCCCCGGAAAATCCTCTTGCCGGGGAGTTTTTAGCATCACGGCTTGCAATCTATGCAGAAAATATACGACATGGGAGATTTGTATATGGAAATATCTGAACAAAAACCAGTGGATCACACCGCAATTATACCTATTATCCGAGGGCTTTATATCAATACCGGAAAAGACCCCTGGGTGCTTATGCCGAGTCCTCGGGGAGAAACCGAGATACCTTCGGAGGCCCTGATATTCGATATTGCCCCTGCCCGGTCTGATTCTCAATCCGCCCAGGGCGGGTTAGATACCGAGTATGCTGCCAAAGTCTTACGGGATGTCTATACTGCCTGGGAATTCGACCGTGCCCCTGCCGGGGTGGAAGCAGCGGCGTGGAGGACTGAAATGAGCAAAAAGACACCTTCCTGTGTAGTGGTGAAAGATGCCGATACGGTCCAGGGGATCTATTGGATAGACCGGGATTTTGATGCTGCCAAAGAACGGATGGAGACACGAAACGATTCCTTTCTCAAGAAAAAAATACCCCTTCCCGCTTCTGGTTTCGATGCTACTCATCGGGCTGAGATTGTGAGAGATAAGATCGCCCTTGTAACCGGCGGCGCTCAAGGTATTGGCGAAATCATAGCCCGGAGCCTTGCTACTTCAGGGGCATTGGTGTTTATCGCGGATTGCAATTTTGAGGATGCGGAAACCCTGGCAAAGCAGATAAATACCCGGGAGAAACGGACTGCGGCGATTCCTGTAATAGTCGATGTAGCAAATGAAGCATCAGTAATTGCCCTGTTTAAGACCATCGTGCAAACTGCTGGCGGATTGGATATCTGTATCAGCAATGCAGGGGTACTTAAAGCCGGAAGCGTACTGGAACAGAACTTGCAAGATTTTACCTTGGTTACGGATATCAATTATACCGGATTTTTTCTTATCGCCAAACATGCGGGTTTATTGTTCAGAGAACAGCACCGGACCGCTCCGCATTGGAAGACCGACATCATCCAGATCAATTCCAAGGCCGGACTTGCAGGCTCAAATAAAAACGGCGCTTATACAGGGGGAAAATTCGGTAGTATCGGATTGATCGAGAGCTTTGCCCTGGAACTGGTGGACTATAACATCAAGGTAAATGCCGTTTGTCCCGGTAATTTCTTTGACGGCCCCCGCTGGTCTGACCCGGAAACAGGGTTGTTCGTACAATACCTGCGAGCCGGTAAGGTACCGGGCGCTCGGTACATCGCGGATGTGAAGGCCCATTATGAAGGCAAGATTCCGATGAAACGGGGCTGTACTGGTCCGGATGTGATGCGGGCAATCTACTATATTATAGAACAGGAGTATGAGACTGGTCAGGCGGTTCCTGTTACCGGCGGTCAGATAATGTTACACTAGGTATGGGGAGGGATAGGGTGGAATATGCAATTGCAGTGATCGATATTGGGATGACCAATAAGAAAGTGGCAGTTTATGATGATGCCTTGACATTGGTTGATGCCCGGTACCGGAATTTTCCGCCTCTTCTTATGGATGGGCTTGAAATCCATGATCTTACGGCTATGGAAGACTGGTTCACCGAACAAGTCGCTCAGTATGCCCAGAGATATCCGATTAAGGGGATAGCCTTGAGCACTCATGGGGCTACTTTTGTGGGGGTAGGAAAAGACGGGAAGCCTTCGATGCCTTGTGTGTACTACACCCATGAGCCGGGAGATGCATTTCATGCACGTTTCTATGCCCGGTTTGGTTCTCCCGAGGCGCTCCAGGAAGAAACCGGTACCCCTGCTTTTAAGGCCCTGATCAACACCGGTAAAGGAATCTATTTCGCCAAGGAACAGTATCCCGAAGGCTTCAAACAGACGATCCATCTCCTGCAGTACCCCCAATACTGGGGATATCGGTTTTCAGGTAAAACCGGAGCTGAGGGAACCTATATGGGCTGTCATAGCTACCTGTGGGATCAGCGGCAAGGCTGCCTTTCCTCAGTGGCCAAGGGCTTAGGAGTAGCGCCGCTCATGCCGAATCGGCTGGGGGCGTCTTGGGATGTGCTGGGAACCCTTAGCCCAGCATTTGCCCGGAAAACCGGTCTTAAGGAGGAGGTACTCATTACCCTGGGTATCCATGACTCCAATGCTTCCCTGCTCCCTCATTTTGCCAAACAAGGGGAACGAGGGTTTGTACTCAATTCGACCGGAACCTGGTGTGTTCTGATGAATCCCGTATCGGTATACGGATTCACTCCGGAAGAACTGGGCAAGGTGGTCTTTTTCAATATTTCTGCCTTTGGAACACCGGTAAAAACCGCGATCTTTCCAGGAGGTCAGGAATTTGAAACCTGGTCCCGCTTGCTTATGGATATGCACGGGCAGCAGGAACTGCCTCGTTTTGATCGAGAGCGGTACTGTTCCCTGCTCGCTCAAAAAAGGGCCTTCCTCATGCCGGGGCTTACCCCTGGTTCAGGCAGGTTTCCCCGGTCTCAAGATCGGGTTATTGAGGATGGCCGGGAGTATTCCTTTACCACTATTGCCCAAGGAAAGGAGATCCCCCAGGTTTTTAAGCATTACGAACAAGGCATCGCGCTTTTGGATATATCCCTGGTCATGCAGACGCTCACCGCCCTGGAACAAATCGGCCTTATCCCGGGAACCGCGATTTTTACTGAAGGAGGGTTTAGAAACAACCAGGGGTACCATACCCTCCTTGCCGCGGCCCTACCCAACAACCAGGTTTTTCTCACCAGTATAGCTGAAGCTACTGCTTTGGGAGCAGCGATGACCGGTAAAATGGCGTTGACCGGTAAGAAACTATCGGATCTCTCCGAGGATTTTGAGATAATCTATCAAGAAGTCTTAAAAACCAGGATACCGGAACTATACACGTACCAGGAGGCCTGGTTAGGGTATGCTTGATCCCTTTAACCGGACGATTGATTATATGCGGATTTCGATAACCGACCGATGTAATCTTCGGTGTATCTATTGTATGCCTCAGAAAATCCGCAGCCTGCCTGAAACTGAAATTTTGAGTTATGAGGAAATCCTCAGGGCCTGTATCCAAGGCGTTTCTTTGGGTATTCATTTGATTAAGATCACCGGGGGAGAGCCTTTGCTTCGGGAAGGAGTGCCGGATTTGGTGAGGCAGCTTAAAAACACCGCAGGGATTAGCAAAGTGAGCCTCACCACCAATGGAGTGCTTCTGAGCAGGCATCTTGACGCCTTGTGTGCTGCGGGAATTGACGGAATTAACATCAGCCTAGACAGTCTTGATGGTGAACGGTTCAGGATGACTACCGGATATCGCGGTTTGGATGACATTATCCAGGCAATACACGAGAGTGTTACCCGTAATATACAGGTAAAGATCAATGCTGTACTTATTGATAACGGAGGGAAACCTCAATGGACGGGCTTAGTTGAACTCGCCAGGGTATTGCCCTTGGATGTACGGTTTATCGAGATGATGCCCATTGGATATGGTAAGGCTTTCAAAGGGATAGTCCATGATACGATTCTTCGAGGGCTTTATGAGACCTACCCGGGGATCACCGAAGATACGGCATCCCAGGGGGCAGGCCCTGCGGTTTACTATCGTATCCCCGGCTTTAAGGGAAAAATCGGTTTCATCAGTGCCTTGAGTCATAGGTTTTGTCATACCTGTAACCGCATAAGGCTCACCGCTGAAGGTATGTTAAAACCTTGTTTATGCTATGCTTCCGGGATAGACCTCAAATCCATACTCCGTGACCCGGATAAAACCAACGAAGCCATACGCCAGGCTTTTGTAGAAACGGTTGCCATGAAGCCTGCTTCCCATTGTTTTACCGATATGGCCTCTCAGCCTCCCGAAGAAATCCTTGAGAAACGAGCCATGGTTGCTATTGGGGGTTGAGCCACGCAATTCGTCTAGTTAGCTACTTCTTCGGGGTAATACTGCTCAAATACATGCTGCACCGCTTGTTGACATTCCTGTAAGAATGCCTGGTGTTTTTCTAAAAAGAGTGAGCCCTTATCAGTAAGATAGGCTTCACCGCCCCCTTTGCCCCCTTGCCGGCGAACCGTTAAGGGAAACCCAATCCAGGTTTCCAGTCCTTTGAGGAGTTTCCAGCCCTTACTGTAGGACATCTCCATGTTTTCACAGGCTTGACGAACATTACCGGTTTGCTTAATGGCCATCAAGAGTTTTATCATCCCTGGGCCGCAAAAACATTTCTCGGCATCAGAGTTAACCAAAAAAACCTTTGCCACAGGCTTTACCTTTTTCTCCAGTATGGACAGGGAATCTCTCGATGGTTTCTTATCCGCCATTTTCTACCTCATTTCCGCTACGCTTCATCAGCAGTATACACGTACAACCGATGATTTAGTTCATAGTATACCGCTATAATACAAGGAAACCCCCAGGTTCTCCTAGGGGCTTACCCTTCCTGATTCGTTCCATGACACCGTACGTTCGCATCGTATCCTTTATAGTAAAGTACCCGGTGGATAAAAGCAACGTACTGTACATTTTTTACGATTTTTAATCGAATTGTATTTACAAACAAATCCTTTTATAATATAATTCAATTAAGGATGCACCGCTATAGCAGCGGAATATTCAAATGGCGTTTTCAATTTATGGTAATGTAAAAAAACGTACCTCTCCTTCTGGCTATCTGAAAAAAGCCGTGTTTTTCAGATAGCCGTTTTATAATAGCCTGAGTTCGACAAGAAATCCCTACTTGAATCCAAGACATAGATCAAACACTTAGGGGGTGCAATTTTCCTGACTCTTGACAAGTCCCGAATTTTTTCCTTTATTTGCGCTTCAAGGGTTTTTCCGCTTTTTTTAACCGTGGTAAGCAGGAACAAGGCTTTGCCTTTTGAGCGTTTTGCCCATATTTCGCCGATGCTTGCTTTTTCTTTGGTATCCGGAGTTTCGGCAAGATGAGCACCTTTGTACTCGACTACCAGTATACGGCCATCGTTGAGCATGGCTACAAAGTCAGGATAGAAAAAATCCGATGACGTGGGTAATTTGAAAGAGGCGGGGTACCGTGCAACATTACGGAGCCAAAACGTTACCTACGGTTCCGCGTCTATGGTCTTGGCGCATTTAAATGCTTCCCCGGTTTCACCGCCTTTTATTCAGCGAACCGGATACGCTTCGGGAATTATACTCGGAAGAGTTTGGGTAATGATTCTAAAATCATTGTATCAAACATGCTCTTAAAAACATCACTATTAGCATAGAGATGGATGAAATGGGAAGTTTTTATCACGATAAGAAGCATCAAATCTGGCTGTGGTGGGCTATAGACCAAGAGACCGGTGATACCATAGCTTTTTGGTTTGGGACGAGGGAACAGGGGAATTTTGACAAACTGCTTAAACCGCTTGACATGGGGAACGTCTATACCGATGGGAACTATGCGTATTACGAGTGGTTTTTACCGGAGGTTCTGAGGGTTACGAAGAAAAACACGCAAAAGATAGAGCGGAAGCATCTATCGCTGCGCACCTGGTGAGCGCAGTTAGTGAGGAAAGGGCTTGAGTTTTTCAAAGACGGAACAGATGCACAAGATTGTCGTTGCCTTTGCAATAAACATCTGGTTTTTTGGGAGAGTAGGTTTGATACATTGAAACATTTATGAACTGGACGAAAAACTGGATCAATTTCTTTGCTTGAACTTTATGATGGGCTGCCATCTACCAAAAATTATAATTATGCTTCGTCAACCCACAGTTCACATTGGGAGATGACGGTGTTGATTGCTTCTTCCTCGCCTTCTGGCGGATATTTGTATTTTTTCAGCAGGCGCTTGACGAGCATTTTCATGGCGGCCCGGGGACCTTCTTTCCTGTTCCAGTCAATAGTACGGCTTTTCCGCAGAGTTTCGGTCAATTCTTGGGTTATGGTTTTAAGCTCCTCATTGGTGTAATAATCTTTTTGGCGTAGAGGATTGGAAAGAGCATGATAAAACGCAAGTTCTTCCGAAGACAGGCCGAGGGCTTTTCCTTCCCGGTGGGCGGCGGCAATATCCTGGGCCATTTTTTTAAGTTCTTCAATGACATCCGCGTTGGTCAACTGCCCGTTCCGGTAGGCGTTCATTAACGTCTGCATCCGTTCGGAAAATTTTTGGGCCTGGACAAAGTCTTTGCGCCGGTACAGGTGAACCTGTTC
>JAISBK010000131.1 GCA_031266255.1 Treponema sp. | reverse complement strand
GTATCCGGTGGCGTTAAAGTCGCAGGTGATGTTGTTCCCACTCCCCCGGTACGCAGGGGTCAATCCTTCCTTGAGACTCCGCTTGTTGCAGTACTCTATTACCTCGTTCCAGCTTACATAATACATGGGGTAATTATCCCCTTCCCCCCATAACGACCAACTCTTGTCCCCCATATCCCGCTGCTGGGCAACGGTTGTCCCCATTATCTCCCGCCATTCCTTCTGGGTTACCTCACTCTTCCCCATATAGAAACCTTTGACCGTAACGGTATGGACTGGCTTTTCATCACTCTTGCCGTTGGTACTGCCCATTTGAAAGGTCCCGCCCTCCACCCGCACCATGTTCGCGGGCGCAGGCTGGGGGTTCACCACAGGCGGAGCCACGGGCTGCACCGGCCTGGGCTGCGGGCTTGGCGCGGGCGTAACTGCCGAAGGTCTTGTTCCCACATACGCGACATCGAAAAACTGGGAATAGATCGCGGGTATCTGCGCGCCCCCGCTGGCCCGGCGCACGTCTGCACCGGTTTGATCGAACAGGTCCCGGACGCTTAAGCCCGGCTTTTTCAGGTTGTTCAAGAGGTGGGTGGTAAACAGCCCGTTTCTGCCCGTGCCGTCCGCCGCGGTACTCCCCGCGCTAGTGGCGTACACGATGATGCTGTCCGCGGGCTGGCTGCCCACCACTTGGAGGCCTCGGGTCCCACCCCGCGCCCAGCTAAAGGGATTGTCCCGGCACGCATCCAGCACCACCATGTTCAGCGCGTTCCCCGCATCGTTCAGTTCGTCCAGCACCGCCTGTACGGACACCGCCCGCTGCCGCAGAAAATTTTCGCTCTGTATCGTGGCGTCCACGGGTATCAGGTAGTTTACACCCCCGGATTGTACCCCATGCCCTGCGTAAAAAAGAAAGCCGTAGCTGTTCTGAGAGGCGGCCAACCGGTTTTTGAGGCGTATCGCGGCACCCTCCATCTGGTCAAGGTTCCCGTTGATCACCAGGTCCACGGTCCAGCCCAGGGTTTTCAGCGCGGCCTCCATGTCGCGGGCGTCATTCACCGGGTTGTTGAGCCGGGTAATGCCGGTATACGCGCCGTTACCGATAACCAAGGCGTATTTCTGCTGGGCCGCAAGCAACGATACGCCCAGCACAAAAAACACCACCAACAAACTGATCTTTTTCATCATAACCCTCCTGTCGAACTCACGTTATAATACTGTACATAACTATTCCAGATGCTACAATGCGGATCAGGAGAAAATGGAGAAAATATGGAAGAAACACCCTACATACGGCCCAGTTGGGACGAGTATTTTATGGAAGTCTGTAACGCGATTTCCAAGCGGGCAACCTGCGGCCGGGGGCGTTCCGGCTGCGTCATCGCCAAGGACAACCAGATCCTCGTAACCGGTTATGTGGGCGCTCCGGCAGGTCTGCCCCATTGCGATGAAGTAGGACATCAGCTTAAAAAGATGATCCACGAGGACGGCAGTCTTACCACCCATTGCGTACGGACGGTTCATGCAGAACAAAACGCCATCTGCCAAGCCGCCAAACGGGGCATTGCCATAGCAGGGGCCACCCTCTATTGCCGGATGACCCCCTGCCGAACCTGCGCGATGCTGATCATTAACTGCGGTATCTGCCGGGTAGTTTGCCAGCGTCGCTACCATGACGCAGGCGATTCAGAGCTTATGTTTGAAAAGGCCGGTATTGGGCTTGAGTACATCTACGATGAAACCGAAGCTTATGATCAGCAATAGGTTTTTTCATGGTTGGCTGAAGAAGGGGGAAAGGGATAGGGTGCTATGCAAGGGTGATGAGGTATTTTAGGTAAATTTCTTCTAAGGTTCGCTGGGGTCCGGGCAAGGCAATACGCTTGCGGAAGACCGCGGCATCCCGGCGGTCAATATAAAAATCATAAATGGTCCGGGGATCCGCATCTTTTACCGTACGATAGGAAGGTTGGCTGCCAATATAGGAACGGACCTCATCCCGTCCTATTGCGGAAATGCCAAACCGGACCAGCCTGGAACGAACCTTGAGGATCTCCTCATAGGAAAGGCCGAACAGGAATTCCTCCAAGGCCCATCGGGTTTCCGCATGATCCGTCTCTTGTACCAGAAAGATATGCCAGTCTTCCCCCATATCCATGGAAATACGGATCAATTCGCTGGAACCTTCCATGGTTCCAAAAGCAGGCGGCGCCGCATCCCGAGCTATCCACAGTGACTCCAAGGCAGGAAGGTGCCGAACCGCTCGTGGGTCTCTGCCGCTATCCCAAAGGGAAATGAGGTCGTTTGCCAGACTGATTTTGGTATCATGGGAAAAGGAGACATCCTCTAAACAGGAAAAATAGACCTCTTCTGCCATCAGGGTACAGACAATCGAAAACAGCACGCGCCGCACCGGGAAATAGAGGGCCCGTACATCCCGTACCAGTATGGAAAGCATAGAAAACGCATGAAATTTGGCTACCAAAAAACTACGGGTAGCCACTACCCTGGTGGGAATGTGGAATAAATGAGACGTAGAGGAAAAACTGGAGAGGGATTCAATAAGATTTTCCTCGCTTCGGTGCTCCCCTCGCATGATTTGCGTTGCCCTCACCGAAGGGTACTGGGAAATGGCATCGCCCAGTCCCTGGAGACACTGAAAGCGATTCTTAACCAGTTTACTCTCTTCGGGGTATCTTGTATCAAGATAGGTCTCAATTTCTTCAACTAAGTGCGCTTCGTTTTCTTTGAGGATACATATAGGGGTAACCGTATTGGAAACGGACAAAAACATACCTATAAGCCTATCTTTCCCGTGGGTATAAATCAAGTAAGACGGGATGGTTTTTCCTGTTTTTTACTTGGAGGTAATGCCGGGTAGACTAGACGATAGCGCCATAGACGAGTACCTTAAGCATAGATTGAGGGTTTGAAACATGGCAGAAATACGCTACAGAGCAAGACGGTTGCGCGGGAGCGATACGCTCCGCAGAATGGTCAGGGAAACCAGAATCTCCCAAGATAGCTTGATCTATCCTGTGTTTGTCAAAGCAGGAAAAAACATCCAAGAACCAATCTCCGCTATGGACGGCCAGTACCGGTACAGTGTGGATAGGCTTGGGTCGCTCTATGAACAACTCCTGAAGGTGGGAGTGACGAAGGTACTTTTCTTCGGCCTGCCGGAGGAGAAAGATCCCCAAGGAAGCGGCGCGTACCAGCCGGAGGGGATCATCCAGACTGCATTACGGTACACCGCTGCCCATTATCCTGAAATGTTCAGGATTACCGATGTATGTATGTGCGCATATACGAGCCACGGTCATTGCGGAATCTTGGAAGGAGAACAGGTTGACAATGACAAGACCCTCCCCTACTTGGCAAAGATTGCCCTTTCCCACGCAGAAGCAGGCGCCCAGATGCTGGCTCCTTCGGACATGATGGACGGACGGGTGGGGTTCATCCGGCACGCCTTGGATACGCAGGATTACACGGCCCTGCCTATCATGGCTTATGCGGTCAAGTACTGTTCTGCCTTCTACAGTCCCTTTAGGCTTGCCGTGGATTCTACACCGGCTTTTGGAGACCGGAAAACCTATCAGATGGACTATCACAACAAGAATGAGGGAATCCAGGCGGCATTACAGGCCGTCCAGGAAGGAGCGGACCTGGTCATGGTGAAGCCTGCCTTGGCCTACTTAGACGTGATTCAAAAGGTTGCGGAACAGGTTCGGGTGCCGGTGGCTGCGTATAGCGTGAGTGGAGAATATGCCATGATAAAGGCCGCTGCCAAGGCAGGGTATCTTGATGAGGCACAGGTGATTGGTGAAAGTACGGTGGGTATATTCAGGGCAGGGGCCCGCATCTTGATAAGTTATTTTGCCCGGGAAATTGCAGGATGGATTGCCCAGGGGAGGATAGGGTAATGGACGTGAGCCGTTCCGCGGCACTCTTTGCAGAGGCCAAGAAACTCATCCCCGGCGGGGTGAACAGTCCGGTCCGGGCTTTTCGGGGGGTAAACCGGGATCCCTTTTTCATTGATCATGCAGATGGAGCCTGGATCTACGATGTGGATGGGAATTCCTATATTGATTACATCGGTTCTTGGGGCCCCTTGATCCTGGGGCATAATCACCCTGAAGTCCGCGAGGCGGTGCTGGCCGCATCTGCTAAAGGCATGAGTTTTGGTGCCGCAAGCGAGGGAGAAGTCCGCGTGGCCCGGCTTATGACCAGTCTGGTTCCTTCTTTAGAAATGGTCAGGATGGTCAATTCCGGTACCGAGGCCACCATGAGCGCGCTCCGGGCGGCCCGGGGATTCACCGGGCGAGATAAGATCATCAAATTTGCCGGTTGTTACCACGGCCATAGTGACGGGCTGCTGGTTAAGGCAGGCTCTGGGCTGTTGAGCGGCAGTACGCCGGACAGCGCGGGCGTACCGGCTGCCTGCGCGGCAGATACCCTGGTTGCATCCTTCAATGATGGAGACAGCGTGGAGCACCTCTTTGCCCATTACCCAGGCCAGATTGCTGCGGTTATCGTGGAACCGGTAGCGGCCAATATGGGAGTGGTACTCCCTGATGCAGGATTTCTGGAGAGACTCAGGGCTATTTGTTCTGCCGAGGGGGCACTCCTTATCTTTGATGAGGTGATTACTGGTTTCAGATTGGGTTTGGCGGGCGCTCAGGGCTGCTATGGAGTACAGCCGGATCTCACGGCCTTTGGGAAGATAATCGGCGGCGGAATGCCCGTAGGCGCTTATGGGGGGAGACGGGAGATCATGGAACTCATCTCCCCCTGTGGGCCGGTTTACCAAGCCGGCACCCTTTCAGGGAACCCGGTTGCTATGGCCGCGGGGCTAAGTCAGCTCACGTATCTGCAGGATCATCCTGAAGTGTATGACCGTATCAATCATCTGGGGGCTATGCTCTTCACCGGCCTTACCGAGATCATCCGCCGGACTGGAGCGCCCTGTTCGGTAAATCATATCGGTTCTCTGGGTTCGCTTTTTTTCACCGGTGAAAAGGTACGGGACCTCAAAACCGCGAGAACCGCGGACACGAAGCAGTATGCCCGGTATTTTACCCATCTGATTGAACGGGGTATATACCAGGCGCCGGCTCAGTTTGAAGCCTTGTTTGTTTCCTATGCCCATACTGAAGCGGAGATACACAAAACCTTGGAAATCGCGGAAGATTTCTTCCGTAGCCAATGAGTTGAAAGCTGTTTCCGGAACCTGAGTTTTAGTGGTATTATACCATTGCAAATAAATAAGGCTTCCTGAACACATTGTCTCAGGAAGCCTTAATAAGTCCCTAATCAGGACTATTCATCATACCATTCAGCAAAACTGCCGACATAAGCCCTATTATCACCGCTGATATATGCAATGACCGTGTCAGAGTGCCCTTTGCTCTTATCCCCATTAGGGCTATGGAAGTAGACATAATCCTGGATAGTCGCCTCCCAATTTGTACCATCAGCTGTGACATAGCGAATAATAGAATCTTTGTGCCCCTTATCACGCTGTCCCTGATGCCAATGGAAAAAAGCATTACCATTGTCAATAACTTCGGCAAACCAGAGGCTAGGATCACCCCAAGTCTTGTAGGCGATGAATTTACTCGCCGTCTTGACATTTTTGTCTGCCAAGCACTCGTTGACAAAAACCTGTTTGTTGTATTTTGCCATTTTCTTCTCCTATCAAACACGAAATCTAAGTCCCTAAAACGGGACTTCGGCCCTCAAATATTATAAATACCATGAAATATTGGAATTGTCAAGCCACTTGCGAATGAATTGTGTCTCGATGAGATAATTATCCAATAATATCTATTCCCTTATGTTACCATGAATTAAAAAAGTAAATGCCCTGCCCCGAATAGCCTTTATCAAGGCAGAGGTGCTGGGGACGCTCAACCAGGTTCCATCTACGCCTTTGACTAATGCTTCTCACTACTGAGCGCATGGCGAACTTTCACCACCATGTTACCGCCCATGCGGGGCGTACCAAAACTCGTACAGTTTTGGGCATGGCTTAAAGTCCGAGAGACAAACAAAGGATAAACCGGCCATTATCATGTCAGGGGTTAGAGAAAGCTTTCTATAGCGCATACTCATAAAAAAGCTGATATTACGGATTTTAGTCATACGCGCACAAAGAATGATATTACTGACGGCTTTATTTTAAGCGATTATGCTGAATTTGATGGAACAGGGACTAAGAGCCAAAATCAAGCTATTTATACAAAAACAACAGGCATAGATTGGATAAAACAGAGTAGTTTAGGTTCCGGCAAATACTATAAGGCTTATTTTGATAATATATTATGTTTTATGCAGGGTAAATATGACAGTAGCGATGATACGGTTTGCGTATCAACCTGTAATAAAGATGGAGTTCAAACAGATGGAAAAACCATAAAAATATACGTTTTTGGTTGATTAATGTATGTTTTAGACCTCTTGACATAGTATGTTTACTGATATAATATG
>JAISBK010000081.1 GCA_031266255.1 Treponema sp. | reverse complement strand
CAGTATATTCTGTTTCAGAAAGGCGCGGAAGCAAAAGTTACCGGCACTCAGGGTAAAAAGGCGGTGATAAAGCGGAATTCCAAATGGCAGATATACTATATGAAAGCCGACGGAACCGGTTTATCCCCGTTAACCGGCGGAAATGTAAACGCCACTTCTCCAAGCTGGGATAAAAACAACAACGTATATTTTGTCTCCGACGCGAATGGAAAAAACGAAGTCTACCGGGCGCGTATCAATATAGTCGAATGAAAGAGAGAATCGGGCGGACAACCGCCCGGTTCCGCCATGCTGAGGAGCGCCCGTTGAAACATGAAAAATTTTTTGCCGTCCTTCTTGTCCTGTCCACTGCGCCGTTGTTCGCACAGCAGTCTCCCTTCATCCTTCCCGCAACGGAACGCTGGCAAGGACGGGTAAACTACGCCGACCCGCAGGGCGTGCGCCGCAGTGACCTCTACGAGATTATCTTCATCAAGGGTGGAACCTGTATCGTTAGTGTAACCGCGGTTGTAAATAGCGGGGAACTTTACTTTGATGCCGACGGTCTCTGGTCGGAAAACACGGACCGCGTTACTGGCGCATCCATCCTCCGTATTGAATGTGACTTTACCGATTCACCGCTTGAGTACCTCTACGGTATACGCTGGGCAAGCATCTACCAATGTGACTCAGGCTATACACACTTTACGCTGCTTGTCCCACCCTACCCGGACGCTCCGCGCAACGTGCGTGTTCAATTCGTGCGAGTAGAGGAATAAGACCGACAGTCTCCACTACCAACGTTGGCCTATACGAAATGGAGCGTTGGGTAACAGCGTTTTATACGACGACCATAAAGAATACCTTAAAATGTAATTACGTTATAATTTACATCGTATTTACGTTATTATCAAGAAAAATTTATCAGACTGGACTTCTTTCTAGACCCGATAATTTACTATATGGATATTGAAGAGGAATATGATGCGCAGCTGTTCTGGGACCGGTATGGAGATTTGGTAAAAAAGGATCTTCCGGTTATCTTGAGGACACAAATAAAGCAGTCAACCCTTTCCACCTGGCGAAGTAAAAAAAAGTTCCCAAGAGCGGATATGGCGGTAAAAATCGCCAAAGCCCTGAATACAAGCGTTGAATATCTAGTTACCGGCGAAGGACAAGAACATGAGGTATATACGCCCTGGGCCATGGCTGTTGCCCAGACCGTTGATAAGCTGAATGATACCGGTAAAAAAATCGTCTTTGATGTTGCTAAAGGGCTGGAAACGCAATACCCTTTAGAAAATGTATCCTCTACACAGGTGGCAAATTAGACCGGCCCTGATTCAAGAGCCTTTTTAATGAAGCGTATGAGGTTAGCCATAGGGGATATTCACGGTAGAGATTTCTGGAAACACTATCTTGCAGAGGACTTCACGGAATTCTATGTGGTTGGGGATTATTTTGACAGCTATGATCTGCCGTTTATCCAACAATACCATAATTTCGGGGAACTCTGCGAAATGGCGCGGAAGGATCGACGGATAAAACTATGTCTGGGAAATCACGATTATCACTATCTGGGGAATATCCCGGATCAGCGGTATTCAGGGTACCAGGACAAGCATTGTTACGTTATTTATCAAATCCTGGAACAGAACATGGATCTCCTCAAGGTCGTATATGTTACGGAGGATCGCTATATCATTTCCCATGCCGGGATTTCGGCGTGGTTTATGAAACGGATGAAAGGAGCCGGATATACAGCTATCGAAGACATCAACAAGGCGTTTACCGAAAACCGCAGTATCTTACTTTTTAACGGACAAAACCCTTTCGGGGACGATATTACCCAAAGCCCTATATGGATAAGGCCGCGTTCCCTGGAAAAACAGCCGGTAGCCGGGTACCATCAGATCGTCGGCCATACCCCCACGGAAGCGATCAGAACAATATCTTTGCCGGACGAGAAACGCAAGACTATTACCATCACCTACATAGATACGCATAATACAGAATCAATTTATCGTTTTTAACGGCGCTTCGCCGCTTTTAAGCAGCCTACAGGAGGGGTTCGTTACGACCTTTTGTCAGCCCGGGTCACTCCTTCAGAAGGATACTCTGCAAAGCCTTTATCCGGGCCAACAAAACCTCGCGAATAGCCAAATCATTACCGGTGAATATGTGCCCGTAAGACCCCTATCTGCCGCCGTACCTCATCAGGAGCAGGGCCGCCTGCCCCATTTCGGGCCTTCACACAAGCCCCTGGACTGAGCGCGTGGTAGATATCCGCTTCAAAGAGGAGCGACCGGGTTTTAAGCTCTTCCAGGGTGCGTTCGGTAATACTCCGCTGCCCGTGGGCCATACAATCCCGAACTACCAGGGCGGCTGCCTCATGGGCACTGCGGAAAGGAAGCCCTTTACGGACTAAGTATTCTGCTGCATCAGTGGCTTCTAAGAACCCCCCTATAAGCGCTCCCTCCATACGTTCCTGATTAAAGATCGCGGTACGCATCATCCCGCGGAACATACACAGACAGGCGCAGACCGTATCCAGACTGTCAAACAAGGCTTCTTTGTCCTCTTGCAGATCCTTATTATATGCGTAAGGCAGGCCCTTCAGTAAGGTGAGCAGGCATACCAGGTTCCCTGTGGTTCGTCCAGCCTTACCCCGGATGAGCTCCGCGAAGTCAGGGTTTTGTTTCTGGGGCATGATTGAGGAACCGGTACTCCATGACTCGGCTAAGGTAATAAACTTGAATTCTTCACTGGCCCAGATTACGATATCCTCACAGAACCGGGAAAGATGGGTCATGGTAATGGCCGCAGCCCCCGCAAGTTCCAAAGCAAAGTCCCGGTCTGCCACCGAATCCATAGCGTTGAGGGTCGGGCCAGAAAAGCCCAATGCCTGGGCAGTAGCTTCCCGATCCAGGGGAAGCCCGGAACCGGCTAATGCCCCGGCTCCCAGAGGACAGGTATCCAGCCTGGCCAAGGCATCGGTAAAACGGCCCAAATCCCGTACCAACCCAGTACACCACGCTACCAGATGGTGACCCAGGGTAATCGGTTGAGCCCGTTGGAGGTGAGTATAACCAGGCATCAGCGTATCGGTATAGGTTTCAGCCTGATCCAGCAGGGACCGGATGGTCTCCCGCAGTTCCCCACATACATCGGGAACCCGGTGTTTGAGGTAGAGCCTCAGATCCGTGGCCACTTGGTCGTTTCGGCTTCGGCCTGCGTGAACCATACGGCCTGCATCCCCCAGGCGGTTGGTCAAGACCCCTTCAATAAACGAGTGAATGTCCTCTGCGCCCAGATCAACCATCAGGGAGCCTGATTCCAAGTCCTGGGCGATCCGGGCGAGTGCTGCATCCAAGGCCGCAGCCGTATCCTGGGGAATAATGCCCTGTTTCCCTAACATGGCTGCATGAGCGCGGCTGCCTTGGATATCTTCAAAAACAAGCCGCTTATCCACCCTGATAGAGGATTGAAAGGCAAATGCCTGGGGGGCAGGTTTTTCCTCAAGCCTGCCTGACCAGAGGATCGCAGTGCCTTCTTCTAAAGGCGTACTCCCCGACATCAGCCTGCAGTCCCGGTAGATTTAGGATCCCCTTGTGACGGAATATCCCGCGGCAGGACTCCTCCCTGAGTATGGGCTTGTTCCATGAGGGAACGAACCAGAACAGGAAGACCGTAGAGCCTGATGAAACCCCGAGCATCCCCGTGGTTGTACAAGTCCCCGGTGGTAAAGCTGGCAATGCTGGGATTGTACAGGGAATAGGGAGAACGGATCCCAGCAGAGGAGATGGAACCTTTGTACAGTTTGAGGCGAACCGTACCGGTAACGGTTTTCTGGGTAGAATCCACAAATGCACTTAAGGCCTCCCTGAGCGGGGTAAACCAGAGTCCGCCGTAGATCAATTCCCCCATCTTCGTCCCCACGAGCTGTTTAAACGCATAGGTCTGGCGATCAAGGCATATATGTTCTAGTTCTTGGTGGGCATAGTAGAGAATACTACCTCCAGGGGTTTCGTATACTCCCCGGCTTTTCATGCCTACTACCCGGTTTTCCACCAGATCCACCAAACCAACCCCGTGGGCTCCTCCAAGTTGGTTAAGGGTTTGAATCAACTCCACCCCTTTGCATGGTGTCCCGTTCAATCCTACGGGAATACCCTGTTCAAAGGATACTTCCACGTAACCAGCCTGGTCCGGGGCTTTTTCTGGAGGTACCGTCATCTTGAGCATCCGCTCCAGGGCTGGCTCGGTAGCAGGATTCTCCAGTTCCAAGCCTTCATGGGAAATATGCCAGAGGTTATCATCGCGACTGTAGGAATCCTGCTTTTTCATGGGTACCGGGATATGCCGCTTTTCCAGGTATTCAATCTCTTCTTCCCTGCTCCGTAGTTCCCAAGTCCGCCAAGGAGCAATGATCTCCAGATCCGGGGCAAAGGCCATGATCCCCAAGTCAAAGCGAACCTGGTCGTTTCCCTTACCAGTAGCCCCATGGGCAATGGCCGTAGCCCCTTCCTTTCGAGCATAGTCCACCAGAACTTTGGCAATCAAAGGCCGGGCCGTGGCAGTTCCCAAGAGGTACTTGTCTTCATAGCGGGCATTGGCTTTGAGTGCAGGCCACACGTAGTTTTCCACATATTCTTGCTTTACATCTACTACAAAACATGACAGTGCCCCAGTATCCAGTGCCTGTTTGGTAATCTTGTCCCAATCCGCCTCTTGACCCACATCCACACAGACTGCCACAATAGCACAATCGTAGGTTTCCTTGAGCCAAGGAATGATCACCGTCGTATCTAAACCACCGGAATAGGCGAGGACAATTTTCTTTTGCTTCGTTTTATCATAACTCATTTTATCATAACTCCCTATGTAACTACTTAAAACCCAAGAGTCTCAAGAAACTATATCCTATCATAAAAACCATCAAGCATTTAAGAGGGTATGATACGAGGGCAACGACTGTCTTTGCTCAAAGGTCTAATAACAAGCGAAAGGTAACTGCTTTTACCATAACCCTCCTTCAAACACTTGACATTATTTTTTTTTCTGGGTATATTAGAAACATCATTAGGGGGTGTAGTGAAGCTGGTTTATCACGCTGGCCTGTCAAGCCGGAGATCGCGGGTTCAAGCCCCGTCGCTCCCGTAAATAGTAAAACCTGTGTATAACAGGTTTTTTATTTTTAAACCTCCACCATTATCCCCCCTTTTAAAACGAAAACCGGTATGTACAAGCTCTCGCAGGTTCTTTACCTGTTGCTTTATACCTACCGGTATCAAAAGAAAAGAAGTACCTTTTACTTTCTGAAGGAACCTTAACTAGGGACTAAACGCTTCTTGCCATGCTTAATTGCCGCCTTACATATCTTGCATACCTTGGCCTTTATATCCCCCGCTTCCTGTTCGTACAGCAACTTCACATTATTCCGCTTACAAACCGGACATTGACCTCGCCCACGGGAAAACAATTCCCAGATTCCTTTGCCCCTATGCGCTTTAGACATTGCTTTATCCCCTTTACCGTGTTCCTTTTACACCGTCATCTGCTTTTTTCGTTTTTTTTGACTTCTGTTTGGCGGCTTTTTTTGCTTGCTTACCCGAAGTACCTTCTGTATCAAGGGTATAATCAACTAATTCAAGAATAACGATTTCTGATGCATCTCCCAGACGTTCTCCGAGTTTGAGTATCCGAGTATAACCACCAGGACGCTCCTTCATACGAGGGGCAATATCCGTAAACAACTTAGCCACCATACCTTCATCATAGAGACGGCTGGAAACAATCCGCCTATTATGAACCGAATCAACTTTTGCCCGAGTTATCAGCTTTTCAGCACTCCGCCGGATTTCCAGGGCCTTTGCCTTAGTAGTCCTAATCCGTTCGTATCTAAATAAGGACGTAACCATATTCCGATGAAGAGCTTTTCGATGAGCCGCCATACGTTCCAAGGGATTAAACCCTCTTTTATGCTTCATCTGTTTCTTCCTTTTCCTGTTGTTGAGGAGTAATCTTTACCGCATTTCTTAAAACATTGAGGTCGGTTATCCCCAGACTCAAGTTCCATTCCTTAAGTTTTTCCTTGATTTCCTGAAGGGACTTCTTCCCAAAGTTCCGAGTCTTTGTGATATCGTCCTCGGTTTTCCGGGTTAACTCACCAATGGTTTTAATATTGGCATTTTTAAGACAGTTCGATGAACGAACCGATAATTCCAGCTCTTCCACCGGCGTATTAAGAAGCTGCCGGATACGCTCATCATCTTCGTCAAAATCTTCGTCAGACCCAAGATTATTCTCATCAAAATTGATAAAAACCGACAGATACTCTTTGAGAATTTTTGCTGCTTCAGCTAAAGCATCTTCCGGGCGGATAGTTCCATCGGTCCACAGTTCCAGTAGCAGCTTGTCATAATCACTGCGTTGTCCTACCCGGGTGGGCTCCACGGCAAATTTCACTTTCTTCACCGGAGAGAAAATCGCGTCCATGGGAATCGTGCCGATCACTTCCACATAACGCTCGTTGACCTCAGAAGGAACATAGCCCCGGCCCAGCTCAATTTGAATTTCAAACTCGATCCGGGCATTATCCATAAGGGTCATAATATGCTGACCCGTACTCAAGACATCCACCTGGCCTATCCGTTCAAAATCATCACTCTTGATTTCCCGGTTCCCTGACCATTCGTATAGAAACACTTCCTCTTCTGTATCAGCAGGGAGCTTGAGCCGAATTTGCTTGAGGTTATTGATGACCTCAAGGGTATCTTCGACGATATTCGGTATGGTCTCGAATTCACTTGAAACCATGTGACCCACTCCTGCAGCATCGTAAGAGGTGATCTTAATAGCGGTAATTGCATATCCTTGGATCGACGAAAGAAGTACCCTCCGCAGGGTATTACCTATCGTTGTTCCGAATCCTGGTTCAAAAGGAGCCGCCATGAACTTAGCATAATCCGGTTTAAACTCACCATATTCAAAGGTGATATTTTTTGGGCGTTTAAATCCTTTCAGAAGGTTCTTACGAGCCATGAAGACTCCTTATTTAGAATATAATTCAACAATCATCTGTTCTTTGATATCCGCAAGGTCAGTAATATCACTGCGCCGCGGAGCAGCCAAAAACTTTCCTTTCATGGTATCAGGATCCAAGGAAAGCCAGGGCATAATCCCGGATCGCCCGTATTCCTTTAAGGCATCTTTAATCACCACCAGCCCCTTGCCGGATTCCCGAATCTCTACCACATCATCAGGCCGAACCAAATAGGAAGGCACATTCACCCGTTTCCCATTAACCGTTACATGACCATGGAGCACGATCTGTCGTGCTTGACTCCGGCTCACCGCGAAACGCAAACGGTATACCACATTATCGAGTCTTCGTTCCAATAAGACAAAGAGATTTTCCCCGGTAATGCCGCTCATACGAAGGGCACGTTCAAAGAAAAGACTGAATTGCTTTTCTTGCATACCATATATTCTCTTGAGCTTCTGTTTTTCCCGGAGCTGAATGCCATAATCCGACCGCTTCCCTGGCCGTGCCTTGGGGTCTTTACCTGGTGCAGGACGCTTCTTATTAATCGGACACTTATCGCTTCTGCAACGTCCCCCCTTGAGCATCAACTTCTTCTGTTCTGCCCGGCATAATCGACAAACAGGTCCGGTATATCGTGCCATATTCTTTTTCCCCCTTAGATGCGCCTGGTTTTGCGAGGCCTGCAACCATTATGCGGAATCGGCGTAACATCGTTGATCGACTTTACCTTGATACCTAATACCCCCAGCTGACGAATCGCCGATTCCCGACCGATTCCCGGCCCCTTAACGTAGACATGTACTTCCCGAAGTCCCACCTGTATCGCCTTTTGCGCTGCGGTTTCTGTTACCGTCTGTGCTGCAAAAGGAGTTGATTTTTTGGCACCCCTGAATCCAAGTCCTCCGGAACTCGCCCAGGAAACGGCATTCCCCATGATATCGGTTATGGTAACAATCGTATTATTGAACGTAGCCTGAATATATACGTTCCCCTCATATACGGACTTCTTCTCTTTCCGCTTCTTTGTATTTGCAGCCACCCTATATCCTCCGCTTCCCTTATTTCTTCTTACCGGCTACGGTCTTCTTCTTACCTTTACGGGTCCGGGCATTAGTTCGAGTTCGCTGACCTCGAAGGGGCAGACCCTTACGGTGCCGAAGCCCGCGGTAACACCCAATATCCATGAGCCGCTTGATATTCAGGGCAATTTCTGTACGTAAACGGCCCTCAACTTTATATTCATTCTCAATGAGCTGGCGTAAGCCATTGAGTTCCTCCGCTGACAGATCGTTGATGAGCCGCTGGGGATCTATCTTTGCTTTACTACAAATTACATCCGCACTGGATCTGCCAATCCCAAAAATATAGGTCAAGGCAATGTTTACATGCTTATTAGGGAGGTCAACCCCCGCTATACGCGCCATACCTACTCCTAACCCTGCTTTTGTTTATGCTTAGGATTTTGACAAACGATCCGTATAATACCGTTTCGTTTAATCACCTTACATTTATCACAAATAGGTTTAACACTGGTTCGGACTTTCATCCATATACTCCCTTTATAATTCCCTGTCTCCACACAGGATAAATTGTTATGTAAGCGAAACTACTCACGGTTAAAGATTCCGACCCCTGAGTCGCCCCCGCTTGGTCAGTCCTTCATGGTGATGCATCTTGAGCAGCCCTTCAATTTGACTCATGGTATCAAGATCAACCCCCACCAGAATCAAAAGACTCGTACCTCCCATCAAATACGAAATTGAGGTTGGGAAATTAAACAACCACTGGATGATCGTCGGAATTATCGCAATCAAGGCCAGGTAAAACGAACCGGGAAGCACAATCCTGTTTAATATCTTGGTAAGATATTCTTCAATCCGTTCTGCCCTGATCCCCGGTATGGATCCTCCATTCTCCCGGATATTCTTGGCAATTTCTATGGGGTTTAAGCTCACCTGGGTATAGAAATAAGCAAAAAAGATGATCAAAAGTACGTATAGTACGTTATACAACCACCCATGCGGACTTAAAATCCGGGAAACCGTTCCAAGCCATGCCACATTTCCCCCAATAGTGGAAGCTATCTGCAAGGGAAACGTCAGGATCGAGGATGCAAAGATAACCGGAATAACCCCTGAAGGATTGATCTTAAAGGGAATATAGGTACTTTGGGCGCCATACATACGCCTGCCCACTACCCGTTTTGCATAATTCACCTGGATTTTCCGCTGGCCCTGCTGTTCAAATACCACCAAGGCCACCACCGCCACAAACATGGCAAACACCAGGATCACAAATACCGGATTAAGGTCGCCGTTCCGTACCCGTCCAAAGAGTTCCCAAACCGCTTGTGGAAGCCGGGCCACGATTCCTGCAAAGATCAAGAGGGATATCCCGTTTCCTATACCCCGCCGGGTGATCTGCTCCCCTATCCACATGAGAAACATGGTTCCCACCGTTACGGTAAGCATTGCAATAAGGGTAAAAGGAACCAGCTTCATACTCAACAGGTTTTCCACACTCCGGGAGATACTTTGGGCATACTGGGTAACCGCAAAAGATTGAATAAGACAAACTACTACCGTTCCAAGCCGCTGATAGGACTGAATCTTCTTTCTGCCCCCTTCCTCTTGAGAAATCTTCTTCAAGCTTGGAAACACAATGAGCAGGAGCTGCATAATGATCGACATGGAGATATACGGCATAATCCCCAGCATAAATATCGAAAAGTTCGAAAAAGCGCCGCCGGCAAAAAAGTCAAGATAATCGACAATAGGATTACCGGAATTTTGTTGAGAAAGAAAATACGCATTCAATTCCCCGACATTGATACCGGGAATGGGAAGCACGGCGCCGATCCGAAAAACCGCCAACATCAATGCGGTAAACAAAATACGTTCCCGCAGTTCTTTAACCCTAAAAATACCGACGACTGGATTAGCCATGTAACTGTTCCTGTACTTTATCGTTAACCATTAGTAATAACCGTATCTGGGCTTCTTTACCTACGACCCCTGGGTTTGTGAACCGTTCCTGTTCATGCATCAACAGCGCCACCGCTTGCACCGTCTGTTGCTTGCTCAATCTTGGCCTTAGCAGAAGCAGACAACGCGTTGATCTTAAAAATGAGTTTTTTGGTAAATTTCCCATCCCCCAATATCTTCACCGGTACAGACCCTTTAATCAAGCCCTTTTGCTTGAGAGTAGCTATATTCACGGTTTCTCCGTCATGATAACGCCCCTCTAGTTCTCCAAGGTTTACCACCTGAAATTCCTTTTTAAAGGGATAATTAGAAAAACCCCGTTGCGCAAGCCGCCGATAAAGGGGCATCTGCCCCCCTTCAAATCCCACATAGGTCTTACCACCGGATCGGGCTTTCTGTCCCTTAGTACCTTTCCCTGCAGTAGTTCCCCGTCCAGAACCTTGGCCACGGCCGATGATCCGTTTTCGTTTATGCGCTCCTTGAGGAGCATGTAAGTTAAAATCCTGCATTATGTGAGTTCCTCCACCGAAACTAAATGGGATACCGCTTTAACCATCCCCAAGACCGCAGGACTTGCTTCCTGTTCCACCTTTGACCCAATCTTGCGTAAACCCAAAGAACGAACCGTAGCCCGCTGTTTGGGAAGGGCTCCTATAGTACTGCGAACCAGTCGTATGATAATCCGCTGTGCCATATTACCCCCACAGTTCCTTGAGAGATTTACCCCGGTTTTTGGCAATAGTTTTCGCATCCATCATCTTACTGATGCAAGCAAAAGTAGCCTTGAGTACATTGTACTGACTTGAAGCGCCAATGGACTTACTCAAAACATCGGTTACGCCTCCGGCTTCCATGATCGCCCGCACCGGCCCACCGGCAATAATCCCCGTACCGGAACAAGCGGGTTTCAACAGTACCTTGGAAGCCTTGAATACTCCCTGAATTTCATGGGGAATGGTTCCATTTTTAATCGGCAAAGCTACCAAATTCCGTTTGGCCTTCTCCACACTCTTTCGGATGGCTTCAGAAACATCATTGGCCTTGCCAAAACCATAACCCACCTTGCCCTTACGATCCCCAATAACGGTCAAGGCTGAAAATGAAAACCGACGTCCCCCCTTGACTACCTTAGCGGTCCGGTTGAGCTTTACGAGCTTTTCAATGAATTCCTTATCTTTTTCCTGGAAGTTTCTATCCCTATCCCGTGTATGTTCCATGCTGCCCCCTGCTAGAACTGAATCCCGGCTTTCCGGGCTCCATCGGCCATGGCTTTTACGCAGCCATGATATAAATACCCATTTCTGTCAAAAACAACCTGCTTGATATTCCGCTCCAGCAGCCGTTTTCCCATAATTTCCCCTAACTGAGCGGCCCCTTCCACGGTTGGCTTAATGTTCCGCAACTCCTGCTCCAGAGTCGAAGCAGAAGCCAAGGTATGCCCCTTGCTATCATCAATGATTTGAATATACAAAGCCCGGTTGCTTCGGGTAACACTCATACGGGGCCGTTCCGGTGTACCGGAAATAACCTTACGTATATGGGTCTTTCTTTTAATCCGCTTCCTGTCTTTCTCAAGCATTTTTCGCCACATACTTATACCCTATTTAACACCGGACTTACCGGTTTTCCGTCTAATTTGTTCATTTTCATACCGGATTCCCTTCCCCTTATACGGTTCAGGGAGACGAAGCTTACGAATCTCCGAGGCGAATTCGCCTACCTGCTGCTTGTCAATACCGCTTATGACCAGCTTCCCGCCTGCCTCACTAGCCACGGTAATACCTTCGGGGATGCCTACCAAGAGATCATTTGAAAACCCTAAACTCATGGATAAGCGTTTCCCCTGCACCTCTGCCCGATAACCTACCCCGGTGATAATCAGCACTCGAGTAAACCCGGTAGATACGCCTATCACCATATTGTTGAGTAAATTACGGTAAAGTCCATGAAAGGCCTTGGTTTGTTTTTCTTCATTAGCCCGGGTAACTACGATCTGATCCTGCTCAGGGGTGAACGTGATAACAGGATGGTATGATTGACTCAGTTTTCCCTTAGGGCCTTCTACGGTCATAACCGCATCTTGGAAGCTTACCTTTACCCCTTGGGGAACTTTAACCGGAATTTTTCCGATACGTGACATATACTTCCTCTTACCAGACGGTACAGATAACTTCTCCGCCTACTTTTTTTTCAGCGGCTTTTTTTCCAGTGGTAACGCCTATCGACGTAGACACGATCAACGTACCATATCCATTAAAAACCCGAGGCATATTTTTATACCCCGTATACACTCGACGGCCCGGCTTGGAAACCTTTTCAATGCCATGGATGATAGATCCGGTTTGTTCGTCATATTTAAGAAACACCCTAATGACACTGATACCATCTTGATTTGTTTTTTTAAAATTTTTGATATACCCTTCGATCTTCAAAATCTTGACGATTTCAAGTTTCAGCTTGGAGGCAGGGATATCAACCTTTTCATGTTTCGCCATTCCGGCATTCCGGATCTTGGTTAACATATCCGCCACGGGATCAGAAATGCTCATCCTTTCCTCCTTAATTACCAACTAGATTTAGTGACACCCGGTATTAGCCCTTCACTCGCAAGTTTGCGGAAACAAAGGCGGCACATCTCAAATTTTCGGAGGTATCCCCTGGCCCGTCCACAGATCCGGCAACGGTTTACCTTTCTTGTCTTATATTTAGGCGTCCGGAGCGCCTTTATGATCATCGCTTTTCTTGCCATACTACCTCCCTTACTTTCTAAAGGGCATACCGAACTTGGCGAGGAAAGCCTTGGCCTCCGCATCAGTTCGCGCCGTCGTTACGATGGCGATATTGAGTCCGGCTACCCGTTCAATTTTATCAAAATCAATTTCCGGGAAAATAATCTGCTCGGTAATACCGAGGGAGTAGTTTCCATGACCATCAAAGGCGTTCTGATTGACCCCTCGAAAGTCCTTAACTCGGGGAAGAGCTACATTCACGAGCCGATCTAAAAATTCATACATCATAGCTCCCCGTAAGGTAACTTTAACCCCTATTTCTTGTCCTTCCCGAATCTTAAAATTAGCGATGCTCTTACGAGCCTTAGTCTTAACCGCCTTCTGTCCGGTAATTAGGGTAAGATCATCTACTGCGGCATCCAAGAGTTTCTTGTTTTGTAGAGCCTCCCCAACCCCCATACTGACGATGATCTTTTCCAACCGCGGAGTCTGCATGGCAGAGGTATAAGCAAATTCCTTAAACAATGCAGGAGCAACCTGCTCTTTGTATAGTTTTTTGAGCCGTGGTTCACGACCCTTAGTCTCAACGACTTTCATTACAACGCCTCTCCGCATTTTCGACAGATCCGGGTCTTGGTATCCCCGTCCAGCTTAAACCCTATCCGGGTAGGTCCGCATCTTTTACATACGATCTGCACATTGGAGCTGTGGATCGCAGCCTCTATCTCAAAAATCCCCCCCCGATCTTGCTGATTACGGCGCTTTTTCGCTTTTTTGACGATGTTGGCACCTTCCACAACGACCCGGTCCTTGTCGCGGAGGATCTTCAATATCCGCCCCCGCTTACCCTTGTCCTTGCCTGCAATGATCTGGACGGTATCTTCTTTCTTTAATTTAAATTTATGTTGCGTAACCGCTCCCATACCGCCGCTCCTTAATTCTCTGTACAGCTTTGCGCCATACTTATCACCATTTCCTAACGAATACCACCATGCACGGCGCCTTCGTATGGAATAAAATCCTTAAGGTCCTAGAGCACCTCAGGGGCGAGGGATACAATCTTCATATAATCCTTCTCCCGTAATTCCCGAGCAACCGGGCCAAAAATGCGCTTTCCCTTAGGATTCAACGTTGCATCAATAATAACACATGCGTTATCGTCAAAGCGAATATACGTACCGTCAGGACGCCGATATTCTTTATGGGTCCTCACGACCACCGCTTTTTCAACAGAACCCTTTTTTATATTTGATGTCGGCAAAGCATCCTTGACCGCCACCACAATAATATCCCCAATACTCGCATATTTCCGCTTAGAACCGCCCAGAACCTTAATACACTGAACAATCTTAGCGCCTGAATTATCCGCCACATTCAGGAAAGTCTCTACCTGAATCATTTTCTTTTACTCCAAAGCTTTATGCTTACCTGCCCCAGTCGGCAAGCCATTACATAGGAAACGATCCCTATTGTGCGCGTTCTACGATCGCCGCCAATTTCCAACATTTTTCTTTGCTGATAGGCCGACATTCCACTACTCGGACCCGATCCCCGATCTTCGCCTCATTGGTCTCATCATGGGCCTTTACCTTTTTGATCCGCCTTACATACTTCTTATACAGAGGATGCAAAGTCGTGGTCTCCACCGCTACTACGATGGTCTTATTCATCTTGTCGCTTTTAACAAACCCCACAAACTCTTTTTTCCCCTTGTTAGCCTTAACAAGCTGTTCTGCCACTGTATTCTCCTCATTCTCCCAAAACCGTAATGCTCATGCCAAAACCCTTATTCCACCTTCGAAGTCAGTTCGTGTTGCCGGATCAAGGTATTAAGCCGAGCAATCTGCCGACGCAAGATACGCTTTTGAAGCGGGTTATCCACATGACCAATCACACTCTGAAACCGGAATTCCATATATTTCTTATTAAGCTCATCCCGTTTTACCTTAAGTTCAGGGAATGACAGATTCTTAAACGAATTTTTCATTTGTTTCCCTCTATTCCTTTCTTTATGCGCCCAGTTCAAAATCAGCCCGAGCAACAAATCGGGTTTTTATCGGGAGCTTAGAACCGGCCAGGGTCATGGCTTCTTGGGCGATTGATTTTTCAATACCCCCCAATTCAAACATCACCGTTCCCGGTTTTACCACTGCAACCCAGTATTCCGGCGCGCCCTTACCTTTACCCATTCGAGTTTCAGCAGGTTTCTTTGAATAGGGTTTATCCGGGAAAATACGAATCCAAATTTTCCCTCCCCGCCGTATATGACGATTCAAGGCAATACGGGCAGCTTCAATCTGCCGGTTGGTAATCCACATCCGACTCATGGCAACCAACGCATAATCCCCAAAAACCACCCGATTCCCCCGGGTAGCATTCCCCGGCATCGTACCCCGTTGTACCTTACGAAATTTAACACGCTTAGGACTCAACATACTTAACTCCTCGCAGGAACCCGTTCCCGGCGTTTACGAACCAAGGCACCAGCATCTTCCTTTTGTTCTTTACCGTATTTCATACCGTTGTAAACCCATACCTTGACGCCAATCGCCCCAAAAGTGGTATGAGCCTCTGCAAATCCATAATCAATATCCGCCCGCAAGGTATGTAAAGGAATCCGACCCTCTTTAGCTTCTTCAGTACGGGACATTTCTGCCCCCCCCAAACGACCTGAAAGCCGCACTTTGACCCCTTGGGCATTACCTTTCTTGATGGCATTACTGATGGCCTGCTTCATGGTCCGCCTAAAAGAAGATCGGGCCAAAAGCTGCCGGGCAATGTTTTGAGCGATAATCCGGGCGTTATTATCTGCATTACGTACTTCCTTGATCTTAATCTGAATTTTTTTACTGACATACTTCTGCAGCTCCACCCCAATTTTCTCAATATTCGCCCCTTTAGCCCCAATAATGACCCCAGGACGGGCAGTATGAATGGTAATGGTAATACGCTGCGGATGCCGAATAATCTCCAATTCAGCAATATCCGCGCCCTTAGTTTCAGGCAAATCCATGATACGTTTACGTAACTGTATATCTTCATGAAGGGTATTGGCATACTCTTTAGGCCCTACATACCACCTCGAACCCCAGGTTTTATTGATACCAATACGCAGTCCAATAGGATTAACTTTTTGTCCCACTTTAATTCCCCGCCTTTTTGGTTTCATCAATGACCACGGTAATATGACACATCCGTTTGAGAAGCATATCTGCTCTGCCTCGAGCCCGAAACCATATCCGCTTCATCCGAGGACCTTCATCAATCAGCACTTCTTTAACGTATAACATATCTTCCTCAAGCCCCTTGTTTTGACCCAAGGCATTCGAAGCAGCAGATTTTACGGTTTTCCGGATAAGCCGTGCGCCCTTGTGAGGCATATTTTCCAGTAAAGCTATAGCCTCCGGGTAAGGCCGCCGTCGTATCAGATTTGCCACCGGCCGAATCTTAAAAGGTGAAGCGATAAGGTACTTTGTTACCGCCTTATAGCCGTGCTTTGTTTCCATATACCTTCCTACTATTTAGCGGCTTTCTTGTCCGAACCTGCATGTCCCCGGAAGATCCGGGTCGGGGCAAATTCACCAAGTTTATGACCGACCAGATTTTCCGTAATGTATACGGGAATCCAGATTTTACCGTTATAGACAGAAATGGTTCCCCCCACCATTTCGGGAATAATGGTGGAACAGCGAGAATAGGTCTTAATCATCTTCCTATCCCGCACTTTACTCATTTCCAATACCTTTTTATAAAGACTCTTCTCTATGAAGGGTCCTTTCTTAATGGACCTTGACACCCTACGCTCCTATTTCTTTTTCCTACGGCTTACAATAAACCGAGATGACGGTTTATGTTTACTCCGAGTCTTATACCCCTTCGTCGGCTGTCCCCAAGGGCTTACCGGGTGAATACCTTTGTTCTTTCCTTCACCGCCTCCGTGCGGGTGATCCACTGGGTTCATAACCATACCCCGTACTGTTGGCCGTACCCCAAGCCACCGCTTTCGTCCCGCCTTACCGAATTGGGTATTCATGTGATCTTCATTTCCTACGGTACCGATGGTAGCATAACATTTTTTGAAAACCATGCGCATCTCCCCTGACGGGAGCTTCAAGGTAACGTAATCCCCTTCTTTAGCCGCAATCAAAGCGCTCGTCCCTGCACTCCGGGCCATCTGACCGCCTTTACCTAAAGTGAGTTCAACATTATGTACGGTAAATCCCAGAGGTATATTTTCTAAAGGCAAGGCATTACCAATCTCAATCGGCGATCCAGGACCACTGAGGATCTGCGTATTACACACAAGACCCTTGGGGGCAATAATATACCGCTTTTCCCCATCAGCATAGACAATCAAGGCAATATTAGAACTGCGATTAGGATCATATTCAATCGTGATAACCTTCCCTGGCACACCTATCTTATCCCGCTTAAAATCAATAGTCCGATACAGGCGCTTATGCCCTCCCCCCTTGTGGCGTACGCTGATACGGCCATGGGTATCCCGACCCGCTCGTTCTGCCCGTCCTGAAGTAAGGGATTTTTCAGGCTGAATATGTTTAGAAAGTCCGGAATAATCCAAACTGATCCACTGCCGCATCCCTGCAGTTATCGGCTTATACGTTTTTATTCCCATAATCTATATACCCTCAAATAGACTTATCTTTTCGTCCCTGGGCAACCTGACAATAGCTTTCTTCCAGGATGAGGTATAACCAGACCTAGAGCGCTGTCGTTTCGGTTTACCTCCTACCACCATAACAGTACAAGAAATCGGATGTACCTTAAACAAGATACGAACCGCTTCTTTTATCTGAATCTTCGTTGCCGCCGGATCCACCCGAAACACGTATTTCCCTTCTTCCCGCATGATATTGGTCTTTTCTGAAAGCACCGGTTCAATCAAGACCTTTTCCGGAATTATCGTTCCCTGAATCATTCGTTCCCCTCTCCCGGTTCAATACCCCCCGGGCCATAAAAGGCATTCAAATTTTTAGCCGCGGTTTCCAAAAGTAAAACCCGACGGCCATAAAACAGGTCATGGGCCCGCAGTCGATTATAGGAGAGAAACCTGAGCCACGGTATATTGGCCCCTGCCCGCTTTACCAGGGAATCATCATCTTTCAGAATAATAATCGTCCGTTCGCCAGGACCAAAACGGGCAAGAACCCCTGCCAATTCCTTGGTTTTTCCTGAAGCTATCGAAAAATCTTCAATTATTCTCAACGTATCGCTTTGTACCTTTAAGCTCAAAATACTCTTCAAGGCAAGCCGCTTTGCTTTTTTAGGAATAGTATAGGAAAAATCCCGTGGTTTAGGGCCAAATACGGTACCCCCTCCTGCAATTACCGGAGACTTCTTATCACCTCGCCGCGCTCGGCCAGTTCCCTTCTGCTTATAGGGCTTGGCATTAGAACCATGAATCTCTCCTCGATCCTTAGTACTCGCTGTTCCCAATCGTTTATTGGCAAGCTCATTATGTATAGCATACCAGATGACATCTTCATTTACCGGAAGACCAAATACGGCGTCATCCAACTCGATACTCCGGAGCTCCTTACCTTCAATAGAATACACTGTCCGATTCATTAGATACCTCGCTTTCCTTGCCCGCCGCTACTTCTTTACCGCAGATCTGACTACCACAAGTCCCTTAGGTACACCTGGAACAGCGCCTCGAATCACCAAAAGTTGTTTTTCCGTATCCACTTTCACAACCTTAAGACTCAACACCGTCACCTGTTCCCGTCCCATACGACCAGGTAATTTCATATTTTTAAAGGTCCGTCCTGGATAGGTTGATTGTCCTGTCGATCCCGGCTCACGGTGAAATTTAGAACCGTGGGAATGGCGACCGCCACTAAAACCCCAACGCTTCATTACCCCCTGAAAACCTTTACCCTTGGATATCCCGGTTACATCTACATACCGACATCCCTCAAAAACCTCGGCTCCCAGGGAATCTCCCACGGCAACTTCCTTATCAAAATCACGAAATTCTTTAATATGTTTCTTGGGGCTAATCTGTTCCGGAAATTGCCCCTTATACGGCTTCGTCACCTGTCCAGGTTTAGCATCATCTATTCCGAGCACCACTGCTGCATAGCCGTTTTTTGCTTCGTTTTTTTGATCAACCACAATATTCGGATCGATACGCAAGACCGTTACCGGAACAAGCCGTCCTGCATCGTCAAAGACCTGAGTCATCCCCACTTTTTTGGCCAATAGCCCCAACATGCTTAACTCCCAAACCGCTCGTTTCGAGCAGGTACTGTACGGTTACGGTAGCTCAGGCACCTCATCCTTCAAAAAGGATAACCACCCCTCTGAAGACCGTCTGCCCTCACAACATCTAATCCTCAAAGCCTTCTTCAAGAATCAGTTTTTATTAAAATCCAACGGATTTTACTGTTTTATCTCAACATCAACACCTGCAGGAAGTTCCAGTTTCATTAAAGAATCCATTACTTCGGGAGAAGGATTTATTATGTCGATCAAACGCTTATGGGTCCGCATCTCAAATTGCTCACGAGACTTCTTATTCACATGAGGAGAACGAAGCACCGTTACTTTATTAATACGAGTTGGTAACGGGATAGGACCCGTCACCCGAGCACCCGCCTTTTGAACCGTTTGAACGATAGACTTTGCACTCTGATCAATGAGTTCCACATCAAACCCGCGCAACCGTACGCGAATTCGTTCCTTATCCATTATTCCTCCAACAGGGGGTATTTGATCCATAAAACGTGCACCCAATCAAATACCTTTCCCCATCACATCAAAGGGTGTTATTCGATAACTTCAACCACCTGGCCAGAAGCAACAGTCTTTCCACCCTCACGGATAGCAAACCGCAACCCTTTCTCCATGGCAATCGGATGAATCAGTTCACCAAAGATTTCCGTATTATCCCCAGGCAGGATCATCTCCTTACCTTCAGGAAGCTTTACCGTACCGGTGATATCCGTAGTCCGAAAATAAAATTGTGGCCGATATCCACTAAAGAAAGGACTATGCCTGCCCCCCTCTTCTTTGGAGAGACAATAAATCTGCCCCCTGAACTTCAAGTGTGGTGTGATGGAACCAGGTTTCGCAAGAACCTGCCCCCGCTCAACTTCGGCCTTATCAATGCCCCGGAGCAGTGAACCGATGTTATCACCAGCCTGTCCGCTCTCCAGCAATTTGTTAAACATCTCGATACCTGTAACCACGGTTTTTTTGGTAGGCTTAATACCGACAATCTCAACTTCCTCATTGAGCTTGACAACACCCCGCTCTACTTTCCCGGTAACCACGGTTCCCCGGCCAGAAATGGTGAATACGTCCTCAATAGGCATAAGGAAGGGCTTATCACTGTCCCGGATTGGATCAGGGAAATACGTATCCATGGCGACCAGCAATTCTTCAACGCATCTAACCGCTTCAGGGTCATCCGGTTCAGACATAGCCTTGAACGCAGACCCCTTGATGATGGGAATCTCATTTCCTGGAAATCCATTGGCATTAAGGACGTCCTTGATCTCTTCTTCAACCAACTCAAGCAGTTCTTCATCGTCCACCAGATCGACCTTGTTAAGGAATACAATAATATTGGGAACCCCCACCTGACGGGCCAGGATGATATGCTCCCGGGTCTGCGGCATAACCGAATCCGGTGCCGAAACCACCAACACAGCACCGTCCATTTGGGCTGCACCGGTAATCATATTCTTTATATAATCAGCATGTCCAGGGCAGTCAATATGAGCATAATGCCGTTTCTCCGATTGATACTCTAGATGCCGGGTATTGATAGTAATACCTCGAGCCTTTTCTTCCGGCGCATTATCAATATCATCAAAGCGCATTAGCTTGTCGCCATACTTCTTATTGCAATACATTGTGATCGCAGCGGACAGGGTAGTTTTACCATGGTCCACATGACCAATGGTCCCGACGTTCATATGTATCTTATCGCGAGTAAACTTCTCTTTTGCCATTACGCGTCCTCCTTACGTTTTTTAGGCACTTATTGTAGTACAAACCTACAAAAACACAATCATCTACGATTGTGCAGTATAATAACTAAGTATTCAAAAGAATGCAAGACCCCCACAAGGCTGCACACCATGAACTATACAATAAAGCGTTATAGATTAATACAAAAGAGAAATAATAAAACGAACAGAACCATGCAGATTAAACCATATTAGTATTATCTACACCTTATCATCTGTCCCGCTCCACCTATCTCATCTCACACAACGCCACTGAAACACAAGTCAAGAAAAAACCTATTCTTCACCCTGTTTCCATGATGATCGGTTTGGATCATCGAGACTCTCACACCGCCTTTTATTTTGAACACTCAAGCAGATGTAAGCATCATCATCAACGCTCATCTGCGCTGAATCGTATTTTCAAAAAACAACTCCCTACGGATTATACCTATCACTAACACGGAGTTCTTTATCATCTTACCAAAACGTTCTTTTGTCAAGTATCTACCAAGCCCTCGAGTTACATTACCACCGATAATGGGCAAAGGCTTTATTTGCTTCCGCCATTCTATGGGTATCTTCTTTTTTCTTGAAGGCTACTCCAGTATTATTATACGCATCCAAGAGTTCCGTGGCAAGACGGTCTCCCATGGCATGACCGGTTTTTGAACGGGCAGCCTTGATAATCCACCGCATCCCCAATGCCTCACGCCGGGACTCTCGAATTTCCATGGGTACTTGATAGGTCGCGCCCCCTACCCGTCGAGACTTCACCTCAATCACCGGCTTAACATTTTCTATGGCTTTAAGAAAAACTTCAAGAGGATCTTTTTCAGTCTTGACCTTGAGTACCTCTAGGGCATTATGCACAATCCGAAGTCCAATCGAACGCTTGCCCTCCCACATCATGCGGTTTACAAACTTTGAAACCACTACACTATTGTATTTTGGATCCGGTGCAATATCCCGATCTACCGTCTTCTTTTTACGTCCCATGCTTACTCCTTAGGCCTTAGGCCGCTTGGCTCCATACTTAGACCGGCCTCGCTTGCGGTCTCCTACCCCCAGGGTATCTTTAGCCCCCCGAATAATATGGTACCGTACACCAGGAAGGTCTTTAACCCGGCCCCCGCGAACGAGAACAACCGAGTGTTCCTGCAGGTTATGTCCAATACCAGGAATATACGCAGTCACCTCTGTCCCATGAGAAAGCCGTACCCGGGCAACCTTCCGAAGAGCCGAATTCGGTTTCTTAGGAGTAACGGTCATAACACGGGTACAAACTCCCCGCTTCTGAGGGCAGGATCGGAGTGCCGGAGACTTCGTTTTGATGGTAATCTGCTGCCGTCCGAAACGAACCAACTGATTAATTGTAGGCATGAATCAAAAACTCCCTTTGTATTTTCAACTATATCATCGTCATAATTGATGTAATTACCCTTCCTGGATTAGATCTGCATATAAGCCTGCACCAAGAGGTATTAAACATACCAGAAAGCAAGAAAAAAGTCAAGTAGATAGCAACCTATTACAGGATAAACCCATAGAAAAGCTATTTATTTTTTACCCTGGAAACTGCATGACTGGTATAGTGCATAATCCCAAAAAATAGAATCATCACCCCCAAACCTCCACAGATTACGATAAAACCCCCTAAACTCCCTCCCCTCAG
>JAISBK010000053.1 GCA_031266255.1 Treponema sp. | reverse complement strand
GAACTCTTTGGCCATGAGAAAGGAGCCTTCACCGGTGCCCTGAGCCGAAAGCAGGGGCTTTTTGAGCTTGCCGGGAAGGGCTGCCTGTTTCTGGATGAAATTGGGGAAATGCCCATGCCCCTCCAGGTGAAGCTCTTGCGGGTACTGCAAGAGCGGCAGATCCGGCGGCTCGGAGGGATCAAAGATATTCCCCTGAGTGCCCGGATCGTGTCTGCTACCAACCGGGATCTAGAGGTTATGGTTCGGGAAGGCCGTTTTCGAGAGGACCTTTACTACCGGATCAATGTATTTAGGATAGAACTGCCCCCGCTGCGGGAACGGCGGGAGGATATTCCCCTCCTCGCGGATCATCTGCTTGGCAATCTGGCAACTCGGATGGGGCGTACTAAACCGCAGCTTGCCCCTGATGCCTTGGACAAACTCCGGGTCTATTCCTATCCGGGTAATATCCGTGAACTGGAGAACATCTTGGAACGGGCGTTTATCTATGGAGACGGAAGGCGTATAGGGCCGGCAGACCTAGACTTCCCCACATCCCAGGACCTTCAAGAGAGCCTTACCTTGGGATCCTTGGAAGAGATTGAACGGGAAGCTATTGAGGAGGCCTTGGCTCGGTGTCAGGGAAACCGTACTAAGGCGGCAAAAGAACTGGGTATCAGCCGGAGAACCATTCTGAATAAGATAAGGATCTATGGCCTGTTTTCCTAGGAACGTTCGAATTTTCATTACCGAATACTATCATCCTATCTTTCCATATACGTTTGAAAGGCATTGTAGCACCTGGAATGGTTATGTACAGTATTATCAGGTGAGTTTGACTAACGTCCCTAGAGAGTTTTTTTAACCCTAGGAAAGGAGAGTGCTATGATGAAAAAGATGGGTTTGTGGGCGGTGTTTGTGGTGCTGGGCGTATCGTTGCTTGGGGCGCAGCAGAAATACGCCCTGGTAATCGGGAACGGCGCGTATACGGGCATTACCCGGCTCAACAACCCGGTGAATGACGCCGCGGACATAAGCGCGGTGCTGCGGGGCCTGGGCTTTACCGTGGATCAGGTTACCAATGCAGGCCGGGTGCAGATGGAAGAAGGGGTAACCCGGCTCAGGAACCGTTTGTCCGCGGCCCAAGGTTCCTACGGCTTTTTCTATTATGCGGGCCACGGGGTGCAGTCGGGGAGCGAAAATTACCTGATACCCGTGGACGCGAACATCCCCAGCGAGGCGTACCTGCGGGACCGGTCGGTGTCCATGCAGGCGGTACTGGGGGAGTTGAACGCGGCAGGGAACGGCCTGAACATCGTGGTGTTGGATGCGTGCCGGGACAACCCCTTTAGCTGGAGCCAGGGGCGTGGCGGGGCCCGGGGTTTACAGGTGGTGGGCAGTCAGCCTGCGGACAGCATCATCGTGTACGCCACCAGTGCGGGGAGTACTGCGGCGGACGGCACGGGCAGGAACGGGCTGTTTACCACCCACCTCTTGAACAACCTGAAAAAGCCCGGCCTTGAGGTAAGCGAAATGTTCCGGCTGACCGGCGCGGACGTGCGCCGGGCCAGCGGGGGCGGGCAGATACCGGCGATCTATTCCCAGTTTTTCGAGGTGGCCTATTTGGGAACAAGACCTTCGGTGGTCACGCCCGATCCAAGGCCTGTGCCGGTGCAGCCTGTGGCCCCGCCCGTGGTGAACCCCCAGCCCGCGCCCGCGAACATGGTGCGGGTGGAGGGCGGGACCTTTCAAATGGGCAGTACCAATGGCGCTAGTGATGAAAAGCCGGTCCATACCGTTACGGTCAAGGGTTTCTATATGGGGAAGACTGAGGTAACCCAGAAGGAGTGGCGAGAGATAATGGGAAACAATCCCAGCTTTTTCAAGGGGGATAACCTGCCGGTGGAACAGGTAAGTTGGAACGAGGTAATAGAGTTCTGCAACAGATTAAGCCTCAAGGAAGGATTGACCCCTGCGTACCGGGGGAGCGGGAACAACATCACCTGTGACTTTAACGCCACCGGGTACCGGCTGCCCACGGAAGCGGAATGGGAATACGCGGCCAAGGGAGGGAACCAAAACTATCTAACTTACGAGTATTCCGGGGGGAACAGCGCTGACAGCGTGGCCTGGTACGACGGGAACAGCGGCGGCAAAACCCACCCGGTGGGGACGAAACAGCCCAACAGCTTAGGACTGTACGACATGAGCGGAAACGTATGGGAATGGTGCTGGGACTGGTACGGGGGCTATAGCTCTGGGAATCAGACGGATCCTACGGGCGTGTCCTCGGGGACTGGCCGCGTTTCTCGCGGCGGGGGCTGGGGCTACGGCGCCGCTAGCGTGCGGGCCGCCAATCGGAGCAACTACACTCCGTCGGGCCGGGACCTCGACCTGGGCTTTCGGCTTGTTCGCCCCTAGTTTAACCATGTTCAAGTTGAGCTGAGATATGCCCGGCCCCCACCGGGACGGTGGGGGCTGAGCCCCCGCGCGCGAGGCGTACACGCCTAAGGCCGCGGGTTCCGTGGCAACGTCTGGGCACAAAACCGCACCTATAGAGAAATCAATACCCCTCAGCCTGAAATCGCCTTAAAAACCCAGGGTCATCCCGAACTATTTCAAGGAGGCGGCGGGAAGCTCCTTCAGGCTTGTTTCTGCCGTTTTCCCAGGCTTCTACTGTTTTGGGGGAGACGCCCAGGGAACCGGCAAACATCACCTGGCTTAAACCGGTTCTTTGACGTATCCGCCTGATGTCATTGTTGTCGAAGGTATCCACCGGCTTTATCGTCAGTTTTGTTTTTCCTGCGCGGATTTTGTCATGCTGATAGTCTACGGCTTCGGTCAAGCCCTGCATTATGCTTTCATAAACACTCATTTTGAGTTCTCCTGCCCTTTTAAGCCTTGTTCCAGCCGGACAATCATCCGGGCGATTGCGTTTCGCTCAGCTTTGGATAGATTGTCCTTCTCGTTTTTGGGATAGGCGGTTATGAGATAAACCGTTTCATGGACGGTAAAATCTACATAAGCAACCCTGCCACTTCCGCTTTTTCCCTGCCCCACAAAGGCAATACGTATTTTGCGCAGCCCTTTGGTTCCCTGTATTACGTTCCCCGCTTTAGGGTTTTGTAATAGTACCTCTTGCAATTGACGGAGTTCATGGTCGCCTAGGCCTAGTTTTTGCCACTGGCGGTCGAATTCCGGCATCATCACAAATTCACGGGTCATATTTCTACTTTGAAATATACCCTATTACATAGGGAATGTCAAAAAACGCTCTGTGATGAAAAAAAGATACAGGGGAGACTTCTCTTCTTTTTCCTAAGAATCATTCCTTTGTTCATTTGCAACAGGCGGAAATCAGGCTATACTGAAAACGCTGGAGTCGAATGAAACCGCTTCCAGTATGGTACCTCTAGCGGGTATACAGGAGTTCCTATGAAAAGCCTCTCGTTTCTTACGGTATGTATGAACCCAACCCTTCAAAAAACCTTGCGTTTTTCTGCTCTGGCACGAGATAAGGTGAACCGCACCGGAAACCATCGCTTGGATGTTTCCGGCAAAGGGATCAATGTGAGCCGGGTCTTACGTCAACTGGGAAGACCAAACTGCCATGTAACCCAACTGGGAGGAATGCTGCGCCCCCTGTTTCTGGAGCTTTGTGCCCAGGATGGTCTTGCCGTGGAGTGGGTTGAGAGCGGTAGCCCCATCCGTTTCTGCTACACCCTGCTCGACGACGCTGACCACAGTGTTACAGAATTGGTTGAAGAATCCCAGCCCGTTACTCAGGGCACCGAGGAACGGCTCATGGCAGCCTATACCCGGCTGGTCCCGGGGTATGAAACGGTCATCATTTCCGGTACCAAGGCTGCCGGTTTCTCTGATGCACTGGTGCCTGGTATGGTTCGTCACGCCAAAGAAGCAGGCTGCTTCGTGATCCTGGATATTCGGGGAAAAGACCTCATCACGAGCCTTGCGTATAAACCCGATGTGATTAAGCCTAATCTGCTCGAATTTGTGGAAACCTTTGCCCCGGACTTGAAGCCCCGCCTTTTTGCCTCAGATGCCCCAGTAGAGGAGCTTATACAAGAGCCTATTAAGAAGCTATGCCTTGAACTATGCCGGAACTACCAATGCCGGATCATCCTTACCCGGGGAGCGCAAAGCATCTGGTTTGCCGAACCAGGGAGTTTTGCCGAGTATATGCTTGAGGCACTACAGCCGGTCAATACCACCGGTTCAGGAGATGCCTTTACCGCAGGTCTGGCAGTCGCCCTGAGTGAGGGGGCAGATCTCAGAGCCGCGGTTGCTGAAGGGGCCCGCTGCGGCAGGCTCAACGCCGGACTCCTCAAGGTCGGGGTGATTGCAGACGAGGAGCATCGAACCTAAGTACCCAACTGCCCGCAGGCGCCGGCAATACGTAAGCCCTTGCGCAGCCGCCGGGTAACCTTGAGTCCCTTCTGCTCAAGGCGCTGCATATACCCGCGCAGTTCCCTACCTGAAGGTTCCCGCAGAGGGCGGCCTTCAAAGACCATGCCTTGCACCGGATTCCACGGTATGAGGTTCACCACCACATCAAGACCTGACGCAAAGGCCGCAAGGGTATCACTGTCCTCTTGCCGGGTATTGATGCCTCCTAACAGAACCGCCTCCAAGGTGATACGCCGTCCTTGCTGTTGCTGGTAATCGTACAGGACCTGCTTGAGATCCGGAAGCGGGTTACTCAAGGTTACGGGCATGAGCCTGGCCCGGAGTTCACTATCCCCGGTGGTCAGGGAAAGGGCAAGCCGTACTTCAGCCCCGGTAGCAGCCAGGTCCCGAATACCCGCAATGATACCGCTGGTAGATAGGGTAATGCGCCGTTTTGATATACCCAGCCCTCGGCTATCGGTAAGCACTGCCAGGGCTTGGTAAAGCTCAGGAAGGTTCAAGAGGGGTTCTCCCATACCCATGAACACGATGTTGGCGATTTCCGGTTCATGCTCCTGTTTTATAGATCTGAGGTGCAGAAACTGTTCAAGGATCTCCCCGGAATCCAGGTTGCGGGTAAGGCCCCGGGTTCCGGTCTTACAAAACACACAGCCCATAGCACACCCTGCCTGGGTAGAAAGACAGGCGGTTTTACGCTGTTCCGCGTCCACAAGGAGGACCGCTTCAACTTGCGCTCCGTCATGCAGACGGATGTACAACTTTATCGTACCGTCAGGATCTGCCACACGGCCAGCAATAACACTGGAATACAGGGAAAACCGCTGTTCCAGATCTTCCCGTAAGGGAATGGCCAGGTCAGTCATCTCGTGAAACGAAGAAACCCCCCGGGCTATCCACTGAAACACCTGGGCTGCCCGAAATGAAGGAAGGGGTTTCAAGGTTTCCGCTAATACCTCAAAAGGCAGCCCTGAAAGAACCGGTTTAATCTGATTATCAATTGAAACAACCTGCATAGCCTTTTAGGATTTAAGTTTTTCACAGAAGTCCATAATGTAGGTATTACGGAGTCCCAGGCGTTGAAAGTCTTCTAGTATCTCGACTGCTTTACCTTTTTCCCCTTTTCGCAGAAAACAATCTGCCAATTCAAGGTAAAGCCGGTAATTTTTAGCATCCTGTTGAATGAGCCGCTTAAGGGATTCAATGGCTTCATCGTATTTGCCCTGCACCTTGGCCACTACCGCCAATCCCAGGACCGCATAGGTATCAAATTCAATGTTGAGCGCCCGCTGGTAGTAATCCACTGCCTGATCATAAAGCCCTAGATTCCGGTAGGCATCCCCTGCACGGGTAAGGATAACCTTGTTTCGAGGATCCTGGTTAAGGATCCGGTTCCAATATTCAAGGGAACGGCTTTGTTGATTCATGCCGCGGTAACAGTCTGCAAGGCCAAAAAGGGCATAAAAGTTATAGGGATCCTTATAAAGGGCCTTTTCAAAAAAGGCAATACCGTTATCAAAGGTTTTTAGTTTCCGATGACAATTTCCAATGGAGGTAAGGACTCGAATATCGACATTTTCTTTAGCAAACCCAAGCATCTTTTCCCAATAGAACAGGGCATCCCGGTATTCTTTAAAATCATAGTGGAGATGACCCAATCCAATGATAGCATAGGGGTTTTGCGCTTCCATTTCCAAGACCCGCAGGTACACCGCCTTGGAATGTTTAAAATCCCGGACCTTGCGGTACGCATCAGCAACCCGGGTAAGCACGGTGATGTTTTTATCATCATAACGTAGGTACTGTTCCCAAATTTCTATGGCCTTGTGGTACTGGCTGAGGGCTTTATAACAATCCGCCAAACCAAACAGGGCATAATTATTCCCCGGATGATGGGTCAAACACCGCTGATAAAAGATCACCGCCTCTTTAAAGGTACCCCGTTTACGAGCCGCGTCCCCCATACCTACCAGAGCATAGTTGTTATAATCATCTAACGCAAGAATTTTATTAAAACACCCTATGGCCTCTGGAATTCTATCTTCTTTTAGTAATTGATACCCTTTTTTAGATAAATCTGAAATCTCCTCTCGGTCCTGTTCTTCGCTTCTTGCGGTATCCAGAGAAGCAACTGTTCCCCCAAACCCCATCTTACTCGATGGTTCCGTACCCTGTGCAGGGCTACTTTTTTGCCTTGTTTCATCACTCATTTAAGAGGATCCCCTTCTTCATGTATTAAATTCTTTATTAAAACAGAGAATTGCATAGCAATTGATTCAAATTTAGTATGATCCGGTGCAATCCAATACATACGGAGGGCATCCACATACCGGTCCTGGGATTTATAATAATCACCGACCCGTGAAAGTCCATCAGAATAACCGGTAGTTAAAAATATCTTTTTCGCCCCTTCAATATCTCCTGCATTATACAGCATATTTCCTTTACGATTAAGCGCTGCTTTCTGTGCCCCATCAATCTTGGGTTTTTGAGTGGTTTTTATAGCTACATTTTGATCATCAAACTTATCAAAAATTTTTTTATAATCCATACTGGGTCCATGCTACTACTATACATACGAGCTCGTATAGTATTATTATTGTTTATTATCGGTAAAATTACAATTTTTTTAATTTTTTACCGAATGAGGCTGTTTTGAAGGCTATACCCCAAGAAAGAAATCAACCACCGAACGGCCATAGCATTTTGATTCTTCCAGAACCATCTTTTCAAGGGCAAAACCTGCACCCAGATCCTCCCAATAGGCGTCCTCTTGGGGACGGTGCAAAAGGAGCCGCGAACCGGTCTGGATCAGGGGTGACGCAGCGATTGCTTTGACGAGTTCCCCCTTAAACCGGTAGGCAAAGGGGGGATCGCAGAAAATAACCCCAAAGCTTCGGCAGGCCCGCTGGATGTAGTGTTCTACGGCCATGAACCGACACTGGATCCTGACCGGGGCAATGGCCACATTGGCAATCAGGGTTTTTCGTTTCAAAGGATCCTTTTCCACGGCTTCAATAGGGTCTGCCCCCCGGGAAGCGGCTTCCAGGGCGATAATACCGGATCCGGAAAACATATCAAGAAAAGCGCACTGAGACAAATCTCCCAGTTTGGCAAATACCGACTCCCGCATCCGATCCATTGCAGGACGGATGATCCCCTGGGGAACCTGCACATGCCGTCCTCGCAAAGAACCGCCCGAAATACGCATGGTTTAATACTCTTTCAAGAGTTCGGTGAGTTCATCGGTAGTGACCAAAGGTTCTATGCTCGTCTGGTTAACCTCGTTTCGGGCATCATCAATGGTCTGTTGGCGAGTTATACTATGGGTTTGTAAAAATATGATTTTTTCCCTGAGTACTGGAAACCGGAGGGCAGAAATATTCCCAGAACCGGTCAAAAACTGGGTTAAAACCTGGACAAATTGACGTTCTATATCCACTAAATTATCAAACTGTTCGTTTCGTTCTATCAAATGGACACTCTCCAGAAGCCCATCTAAAAGTAAGCTCAGAGTATCATCAATAAAATCAATATCTTCCATGGTCTTTTTCAAGAACAACTCAGGGTCTGGTTCAAGAACCAGTATATCTTGGACCAGCCTCAGTCTGATATTGAGAATAAAAATATTATCTTCGAAATTAATATGTTTATTCATGTTCCATTACTCTACCTATCGGAACATTTCTGCCAGATACGCATGGATTTTTTGCTTTTCCTGATTATTTGGGTTTTACCTGTATCCGTATAGGCGCATCATCCCCCGCCTGTATGAGCATTAAGATCTGAGAAGCCTCAAAGGGAAGGGAAAGGCCATACACTTCTTCCCTATCCGCACTGAAGAAAATCCGATGGCTTACCACGGGAGGAGATTCCCCAAGCTCATCCTCAGAACCAGGGGAATCTAGGGGAGTGATGACCATATCCACAACGCCGGTATATACCGGTGTCTGTGCAACGGTCTTGGTAATCTGTAGATAGGTAGTTCCCTGAAACTTCTCGGCTGAAACCCTCAGGGTATTACCTCCTATGGTACTGATCTGGGTTCCTGAACGGGACGTACCTTGCCCAGAACTCATCTTGGAAAAGAACAGGATGAACCCTGAACATACCAAGATGGGTATGAGCAGCATTACCGAAGCCCGGTTGGAGCTACGGGTACCGAATTTCAAGGGACCGGTCTTGGGTATCTCCCGGTTCATTTCACGCACCGCAGGAGACGCCCGTTCGAGCCGGTGTTCCCGGGAATAATGAAAAACCAGCTCTCTATCCGGCGGTTTTGACGCCGGGGATGGGGTCTCTTCTCTACTTTCCATAACGATCAAGCTCCTAAAGTCCTGACTATTCTTAGGCAGAACCACACAACGAAGTGAGCCACGCGGTACCCGCAAGGACTGCGGCCTGTTCCGCCAAGCCTAAAGGATCGATAAACCGCTTCCCTGTGGAACGGCCGGTTTCCATAAGCAACGTTGCGGCTGCAAGCGCACAGGTATACCCGTCAAAACTGGCGTTCCGCTTCATCCGGGCAGCGATGGCCGCACAAAACCCGGCCAGCAGGTCCCCGGCGCCTCCGGTAGCTAAAGCCGGAATCATACCGTCCACCACGCCCAAGCGTCCGTCTGGACAGGCAATGAACAACACATGCCCCTTGAAGAGGATCACCGCCTGTTTTTCCTGCGCGAGTTTCTTAAGCAATGGCCCAGGATGGGCCAGAACCGCTTCTATAGATACCCCGGCTAAGGCAGCACATTCTCCGGGGTGGGGGGTGAGGATGGCGTTTCCGTGGAAAACCCCATCCTTGGCAAGGGAGATGGCGTCCGCATCTAAGATGAGCGGGATCCCTTCCCATTCCCGAACCAAAGCCCGATGCAGCAGCACGGTTCGGTCCGCGGTTTTTCCCCATCCAGGTCCCAGGAGCAGGGCATCAGGATAAAACCGTGTTTCCTGACCAGGGGTGTAGACCACACTATCTTCAATCCCTGCAGGAACCACCATGACCCCTCCAGCAGAAGCTGCCAGAACAGGATAGATAGCGGTATCCACGATAAGCCTGACCAATCCTGCTCCCGCAGCTTGGGCTCCTGCCGCGGCAATCCGGGCAGCGCCGGTACTCCCTGGGGATCCGGCATGGATTTCCACCAGTCCCCGTTGGTGTTTGTAGGCGTCAGGTTTAATAGAAGGTATCCGGTACCGAACCTGTTCCCAACTAAGGAGTTCCCCACCTTCAAAGGTCTTGATAAGCGCCTGCGGAAAGATCCCACTTATCTGCACGATGGTTCCCCCATAAGGCCGGGCAGGCGGATTGTAGAGCGCGGCTTTGACTGGTTCTAGGGCAAGGCTTATATCCGCCTTAAGGATGAGCATGGGCTGCTCCCAGGAATCGAAATTCCCTGATGGTAGGTCTATGGAAACCACCAAAGGCCGCGTGGAGTGGCCTTTGGTATAATCCGTATAATCAACGCTGGTCAGGGCATTGACGCTCTGTACCATAGCTGCAGCCGTTCCCCGGAGGGGCCCGGTAAGCCCGGTTCCTGCGATGCCGTCAATGATGATATCCTTTTGCCTAAGGAATTCCTGGGGATCCTGGATATCCTTCCAGGTAAAAACTGAAACCCCAAGCTTGTTAAGGGCTTTAAGGGCCTCAGCCCGGGGACTACATTCTTCATCGTTGGGGAGACAGTGGAGCACCACCGCATGAGAAGATGCCTCCCCGAAACCATGCATGAGCAACGCCCTGAGCATAACCATGGCGTCTGCAGCGTTATTACCGGTCCCTGCCAGCACCAGGATACGAGGGGAGGGACCCTGCAAAAAGGCAGGGTATGATTGGATAAAAGCCGCGGCGCAGCTCCGGCCCGCCGCCTCCACCAAGGCAAAAGGATTAAGCCCCCAAGAAGAGGAAGCCGCTTCGTCCAGGGCCCGGGCAGTTTCTGCAGTAACGAGCTTTACCAAACCAGGAGGATGGGTTCCACCGAGGGGTATCATCATAAAGGGGTATCTCCTAGTAATTTATCGGTTCGCCACCAGACCAGCTTTATGTCCCAATGATCCGCTAAAAGACCTGAGAGGATACCATCTTCGGCAAGTGCAAAGGCGTTGAACTGTAATTCCTCAGGATCTACCTGGATAAACCCCCGGCGTTGTTCGCCATTTGTCGCAGAATCAGTGGCCAAAATCAAGATTGCATACCCTGCCTCCACCGGAACATACAAAAACACCCGTTCTTTCCGAATGACTCCCAACAGGGAATAAAACAACTTGACCGGGGTCTTGCGGCCACTTTCAGTAAGCGTGGATTCAAAAAAGGGCACTTCGATAGTGCGCTCATAGGAACCATCTTCTACCCGCATGACCCAAATCACTGAGCTATCCGGCTCATTACCGGATCGGGTATTGGTAGATGCATCGTACGTATCCCGATAATAATCGGTCTTGAGGTACAACTTTCGTTCATCAGGTGCCACAGCAATGGCATCCAAAGAAACAAATACCATGTCTCTATCCGGCGGAATGGGAAGCGCGGTATCTTGCAGTTTAATCACATAGCGGGACATTCCATCAGGATCAAACCAATAGATATTCCAGCCCGTAGGAAGACGGCATACCACAGCCAATTCATCCTGAACCGAGGTGTACAGTCCTTCAATTTTTGGAAAAGGGCTGCCTCCAATACCTTCCTGGCCCAGGTACTGCACAAAACGGCCATATTCATCAAAATGCAGGATCACCTTGTTCAAGAGGGCCTTAGTCTCAGGATCAAAGCGCTGTGCTTCATCGGGAAGCTGGTCTTCCACATACAGATGTTTCCGGGAATCAACGGTGATTTTTCCCGGATCCTGGAGAGGATAGGTAAAGGCCCAGCGGGTTACAATTTCACCTTTTTCCAAGGGCGGCAAGGTCAAGGGCAGAGGATTGGTTTTGTCATTGTAAATCATAAACAAGAGATCCCCATAGGAATTATACCGGGCAATCTTTTCTCCATTACCATCGGAAATATAAAAAAGGCCATCCCGCATGGTGAGTTCGGTTTTCCGAATACCCTGATCTCCCTCTAGGTTATAGAGGGCTATTTGATCTTCCAAACGGCCAATTTCCAGGAGAAATAAGTTTTCCCGGGTAATAGCGGGGAAGGATTCTTGAGTACAGGATCCTGCTAAGAGGCTCAAGAGGATCCAGAGCAATACCCGTTGACTTACCGCTCGTCTCATACAGGAACCTTAGACACATCAAAAGAACTTGTCAATGTATGGCGAGAATGGTACAATCAATATCCTTATACATAATGAAAGGGGACTTCTCCATTTTGTCTGTTTTCTCTTTAAGGCAGGTATTGGGTAAACCCAGACCCGTCAATCCAATCTGCTTCATACCGTATCGCTGTTTATACCATAAACTTACGGGCGGTATTGTTCAACATCGTCTACATGAGCCGGAAAAGGCCTTGGTCAGCGTACGGTCACTCGGTGAACCCTCCCTGCAGTAAGACCCCAACGCTGGTTCACATACCGAGAAAAAGCCTCTGCTTCAGCAAGGAATGCCTGGGCGATGTTCGGCCAGGTATTGGTGGCTTGATCCTTGGGGGGTAACACGGTACGACGCCGAGCGGAAGCATCGATCCTACCGGCTAGATATTCCCCAAAATAGTCAGCTGCACGAGATACCGGTTGCTGGAGTACATGGGCCATAAATTCGTTGATCATCAAATAAGAATCCTGTACGTCATAATGCTGATAGTCAAAAAAGGAAAGAATGAACCGTTTTGCGGTGGGATCCAGGGTTTCAAATCGACGGCGACTGAAATTCCGAAAATCCTCATCAATGAAGAAAAGTCCGTGAAATCCTTCATGAACCATGAACCGGGAACGGAGATACTCAGGAGATTCCCGGGAAAGGGAAATAACCGCACCGGTACCCTTTGACCAGGCACCGGTTTCGGTTCGGTGTATAATACCCGCTTGCTGGAGTATATTTTCCAATTCCCGCTCTTCTGGAGAAAGGGGGAATTGGGTGTTTCGGGCAGCCTCAAAAAAGGCCGCCAGATCCTCTGCCCGGTAATCATGGGCATTCCAGCCATGCATATCCGCTATCTCTTGGTCAGCGGCAAGACGACCCCGAAAACCGGCCTTTTCCGTGAAAAAAGCCAGCCGTTTAAACAGATCATCTTGAATCGTATAATCTGCGGTATCAAAGATGAGTATCGAAGGAAAATCTTGCCATTGAAAGAACTCGTAACGGGGATCCCGCCAATTTTGTTGGGGGTAGTTCAGGATTATGCCGGGATCGGCGATAATTGGATGTTCAGGAAACGAAGGGTTCTGTACCGAAACCAGCATGAAGGTTTGAAACTGCCCATTACCGCTGCTCCTGAGCGGATAGGGGCCAGGCGGCAACGCTCCGAGAGGAATGAACAAAGATGCTCCGGTTTCCTTATGGGGGAACGTATAGTCAAAACGCCTCTGCTCCGTACTCACCTGTATCTTCGAGGACATGCCCCCAGCATATACGGCAAGGCCTCCGGTAATCTGGTATTGAGACGGTGGGCTCATGATGAACCCATAGGGATACTGAGGCGCTGGGTTATCCTGAGATACAAACGGGCTTACCCGTAAGACGAAATTCTGTTGCGGCGCTTCTTCTTTAATGAATTCCTGGGTAAATCCATACCAGCGGCTTACCAGGCTGAAGGCGTGCAATTCAAAAGTCCAGGCAGGAACCTCATGGGACGCAGGAGCACCTATGGTTTCCCCCTGTCCTGCAACGCTCAAGCTCATCTTTTCTAAACCGGCATTCACCGGTACCACGTACCGGATACGACTCGGTTTAGTATCAATACCAAGAAAAGAAGCGTCATAGGGAAGCTCCCAGGCAGCCTCACCTTCTATGGTGAGGGTGATAGGATAGGGAGGCGTTCCTGCATGGTCCTCCGGCAGGATCCTATATGCTATTTCCAAAGCCCCCTGAGGAGGAACCGGTAAGGTCTTGTCAAAGACATATTCGAATAGATCAGGTTTGGAAAGGGGAAGCATTCCCGACATGGCTGTTTTGGAAAGACCATATAACAAGGCATCATCACCAGCACCATAAAAAGGGAAAGCCACTGGTTCCTTATACGCACAGGAGCTCACCCCCAGATGCCCTACCAAAACGATCAGTAAGACCCGATACCATACTTTTACCGGTACCTGCATGTTTTTCTCCTCTTGCCCGGCTACAGCGCGACAATGCTTCGGGCCATACATTGAGCGAGGGCATATTTCCGTTCATGGGTTATTTCTGGATCCTCCCGTAGAAAGGTGAGCAGTTGGGCGCGGAAGGCTTCAGGTAAGATCGAAAGTTCCAGGGTCTGTTTATAATAGGCTCGATGGGATGGCTCAAATCGATGATTGATGCAAAACAAGGTAAGACACGCGGTTTTAATGAAGAGGGCGGAAGAAATGAGGTAATTGAAATCATCTTCTTGCAGAAACGCCGCGCCTAAGTCGTTAAGTAAATGTTCCATCTTGGATTGATAGATATACCGCATCTGCGCCCAAAAGGCAGAATCCAAGGCGAGTAGCTGCTTTCGTATCGCCTTAATCCAATCGGTTCGATGAAAAAGAAGCTCCCCGTGGGTTAACCTATAGAACCCGTAGGTTCCTGAATCCTTGATAAGCCATAGAGATTCAGCGCCGGTAGAGACCATGGAAACCAAGGTCTGGATATGCTGGGTAGACTTATATTCCAACCTGACCGGAAGCCCTCCAATAAGGAACCGATCCTTATCAGCCCGACCGGAAGTCTCAAAAGCCGCCACATCTTCTCCAAACAGACTGCAGCGTTCCGCAGTATCTGGGATGGATTCTGTATAGAATACGTCCAGAATCAGGGCAAAATAGGGATCCAGGGTATCCTCACGAGCAGCCTCGTTAAGGGAAACACATTCAACCCCCTGCCATTGAGAAAGCACACCGGTAAACCGTTCTGCAAGCAGTTTGGTCTTATATTTCATGATCGCTCCTTCTAAGTGTAGTGCTTAACTTGATTATAACATGTTATAGCAACAAACGGTAGCGCTCCGTAAATCAGAGATCCTAATCCATTAGGCATAAAAGACCCGGAGAGACCTTGTCTCTATACGACGTACGAAACAGGATCTCTACGGGTAAAAAGAATGGAGAGCATCACTATTTTTAAATAACCCAATTACCGCCTGAGGCACAGAGGATTGCCGAGAGAGGTAGCAGCAATCCCCTGGTAATTTCTGGTGAGCCGGATTCTTACCCGTTGTCTGGTAAAAATCCCTATGAACTCTTTGCTAGTTAGTTAAATTTAACTTAATTAGCTATACCTAACATACTCTATTTTCAAGGCTTTGTAAAGGGGGTTTTTGAAAAAAGTTATTTTTTTCTTATTTTTTCTCTTGTTTCCCCAGTATTGACCGACTAGAAACCCGCCACTCCCCCAAGTTGATATACCATACAACCGAGGATCCAGCCCAAGGTGATTAAGAAAAGGATTTCAAACCCTACCCATTTCCAGCCGATCTCTGCCTTCATAGTTGCCAAGGCGGCAAAACACGGAGGAATCACCAAGGTAAAAAGCATGAAAACCAGGGCAACAAGGGGACTTATATGCGCATCATGCCGGATGGCGTCCCGGAGCCCTTCACTCTCTTCAGTTTCTTCGGTACCAATCCGGTACAGAATCCCCAACGTCGAGACGATCACCTCTTTTGCCGCAAAGCCGGTAACTGACGCGGTGGCTAGTTTCCAGTCAAAGCCCAATGGCCTAAACACAGGCTCAATGAACTTCCCCAGTCGGCCTGCAAAACTATATTCTAAGGCCGCCTGCGTGGTCGCGAAGTTAATCGCCGTCTCCAGGGCCTCCTCATCTGCGTGCGGGTTTTCAGTCATATACCGAGCCGCCATGCTTTGGTAGGCTGTTTCTGAAAGATGATACGCTGGAAAACTGGTAATGGCCCATATCAGGATGGCAGATGCCAGGATGACGGTTCCTGCTTTCTTCATATATTGCCAGGTCTTCTCCCACACATGCCAAAATACCCCTCGGAGGGTTGGTGCGCGGTAGGGGGGCAACTCCATGACAAAAGGGGTGGGATCACCTTTGAGGATCGTCTGTTTAAGCAGCAGGGCAGAACCCAGGGCAAGGCCAAGCCCCGCCACATAGATGAGCATGACGATATTGGCCGCATGATTCGGGAACAGGGCCGCTGCCAAGAGGACGTGGACAGGCAGCTTCGCTCCACAACTCATAAAAGGCGTAATAAGCACGGTGATAATCCGGTCTCGAGGATTTTTTAGGGTTCTGGAAGCCATGATAGCCGGAACCGAACAGCCGAATCCGAGCATCATGGGAAATATAGACTGGCCGTGAAGGCCAAAGGCGTGGAGCAACTTATCGGTAGCAAAGGCTGCCCTGGACATGTACCCCACATCTTCCAGGATCGACAGCAAGAAAAAGAGAATCACAATGAGCGGCACAAAGGAAAAGACCCCTCCCACTCCTCCTATGATGCCATCCACCAGCAGGGAACGTAAGGCCCCTTCTGGGATGATCCTTTGAAGGACGCCACTCAAAAAGGAGAAAAAGGTCTCCAGCCACAGCATGGGATATTCTCCCAGGATAAAGGTAAGCTGGAACACCCCCCAAAGTACCAGGATAAAGATCGGCAAGGTCAGGAAGCGGTTCATGATGATCTTATCAATGGCTTCGGTGATGGAAAAATCCACGGTTTTCATGATCCGAACCGATTCCTGTACCGCGCCCCGGATATACCCGTACCGCTGTTCAGCAACGACGATTTCCGCGTTTTTGCCAAAATGCCGGTCTATCCAGGTGGTCGCTTCCCGGGCATAGGCCATGATTGCCGATGCATTGGTGTGTTCTTTGATGCGGGTATAGGCATCTTCGTCTTTTTCCAAGAGTTTGACTGCCAGCCAGCGCACTGGGTATTTGGCGGCAAAAGCCCCATCTCCGTTGATAAGCCCCTCTAGACCGCGCAGCTTAGACTCGATTTCAACTCCGTAGCTGATCGTGCGGTCCGCGCTCAGAGGTGCAGGTTCGGCAGAACGGTCCACTACCTGATCAATACAATCCAGGAGCGCTTCAGTACCAAGCCCCTTGGGGCCTACCGTCTTAACCAGGGGGATCCCTAAGGTAGTTCGGAGGTGTTTATCATCAATAAGTATACCCTTTGCTTCGGCTTCATCGCTCATATTAAGCGCGCCTATTAGGGGTATTCCTAATTCCTGGACTTGGAGGCACAGGTAGAGATTCCGCTCTAGGTTGGTAGAATCCAGAACATCGACGATAATATCTGGTTTTTCGGATAAAATGAAATCCCGCGCCACTACTTCATCAAGAGAATAGGCGGTGAGGCTGTAAATCCCCGGCAGGTCGATGAAATGGTACTGCCTATCCCCCCGAATCCGGATCCCTTCCCTTTTTTCCACCGTAACTCCCGGATAATTCCCCACCTTGTGATGGGCTCCGGTTAATGCGTTAAACAGGGTGGTTTTCCCTGAATTAGGATTACCTGCCAAAGCAATCCGCAGGGGTCTTTTCTTCTGTTCCATCAGAGGCCACCCTTGTCTGCGTATTTCCCCTGATCCGCAGACCAGTCGCCCACTGGTTCCACTTCTATACCCGCAGCCTCAAAGCAACGGATCAAGATATCATAACCTCGAATACGAACCTGCAAGGGACCCCGAAAAAATCCGGTCCGAATTACCGTTCCCTCAGTACCTGCGGTGAAACCCATATCCACCAACCGTTTACCCACTTCTTTATCTAAAGCCACTTTTATCACGACAAAAGAAGCTCCATTGGGAGCATCAGATAAATACATATTTACCTCTGCTGTTAGTATTTTTTAACAAGCACCGATTGTCAAGAGGAAGTAAGAACCTGCAATTTTGGGTATGAAAGACTTGACATGATTGCAATATATTGTATACTAATCCTACCAGTCTTAGTAGA
>JAISBK010000187.1 GCA_031266255.1 Treponema sp. | reverse complement strand
GGGGGGGGGACATAAACATACTAATCTCCTCCTTGATGCAAGCAAAAAAGACGTGCAATCTCTACTAAGATTGGTAGGGTTAGTATACTATACTGTGCAATCATGTCAAGCCTTGCATACCTCAAAGTCGATGGGGATTTTGAGGGGGCATCGCCCTATACCCAGCGCTAACCTTAACCCCCATTTATTTTGTCTCTGAAAAAAACGGACAAAATGATATAATAATACAGCAGGTCTCTCTCTCAGGTTTTGATGTGCCGTCATTTTCAGATTCAACAAATGAATTTACTCTATGGGTCGGGAACATAATAATCGGAGATAAAGAACATGCGGTGAAAATGGTAGTCGAGTTATTCAGACTTAAATCAAGTGAACATACGTTAGGCTACAGAGGCAAGGAAAAACCAGATTCAATGTATATCTGGATAAGAAAAACGCCAGAATTTTTCAAGGCGAAAAGATTGAAACTATCCAACGCACAGGAAGTTTTATTCAAAGAAAACAGCAAAGCATTTTCCCAGTTCAGGGTGAACGGTGCTGTTTTCTCAGCAGCGGTTGATGATGGAAAGGAATATAGCAAATTATCCGTCATGCAAAGCGGGAAAGCAAAGCTATATATTATAAACGATTCCGGCGTACTATATGCTGATTTTGACATGCATGCGTACCGGATATACCGGGCGGATGATTTCATTATCGTAGAGCAATTACAAGTAATAACCGCTGTTTACTCGATAATACAACATTTGCTTGAGTGTTGTGGTGAAACATCCGGTCTTATCTGTGGCGCTGTTCATTTTTGTAGCGTCGGCTCTGTCCGCGCTTGATTCTTCATTTGAAATAGAAGGTGGAGTAAAGGGATGAGCGTTTCTGTCGGGATGATCTTGTATATCCTCCGATAGCAGCTGAGGAGATGAGGCAAACCAGGGCATTGATAAGAACCTGCCCCTCCGGGTATACTCAAACACATACCTATTTTTATCCTAAGGATTACCTTATGTTGTTTACCAAAACCTTTATCCCGACCCTCCGGGAGGTTCCTGCTGATGCGCTTATCGTCAGTCATCGCCTTATGTTTCGTGCCGGGATGCTCCGAAAACTCGCCAACGGGCTTTTTGCCTATCTCCCCTTGGGGCTTCGGTCCTTCCGTAAGGTTGAAGCCATTGTCCGGGAAGAGATGGATGCCACCGGTGCGCTGGAGATAAAACCCACGGTGGTAGTACCCGGAGAACTCTGGAAGGAATCAGGGCGCTGGGAAACCATGGGGGATGCGATGCTCCGGGTGAAAAACCGGCTGGGCGGGGAGTTTGTCCTATCCCCCACCGCAGAAGAGGCCGTTACCAGCCTGGTTCGAGACGCCTTAGCCAGTTACCGTCAGCTTCCCCTGACCCTCTACCAGATCAACACCAAATACCGGGATGAGATCCGTCCGCGGTACGGGGTGATGCGAGGCCGGGAGTTCGTCATGAAAGATGCCTATTCTTATCATACTGATGAGGCAAGCCTGGATAACACCTACCAAGCCATGGGCGCCGCGTATAGGCGGATCTTCAAACGCTGCGGCCTTTCGGTGATTCCGGTACGGGCTGATTCAGGGGCTATGGGGGGCAGTGATTCGGAAGAATTTATGGTCGAGAGCGTCATTGGGGATAATACCCTGATCCTCTGCCGGAACTGCGCGTATGCCGCCAATGTGGAAAAGGCTTCCTGTAAACCGGAACTCGTTTCAGGGGGTACCGCAGCGGTTCCTGCGCTTGAGCCGATTGCAACCCCCGCGGTTAAGACCATTGAACAGCTCTGTGGGTTCTTCAAAACCGATGCCCGCCGGTTCATTAAGACCCTGATCTACCGGGCACGGAACGTAGCCTTGGATCTTGCTCAGGTTCCAGGAGGGGCAGGGTTTGTAAAGCGCAAATCATCCCCTGAAGCCCCAGAGGTATACCCGGAAGCCTTTTTTGCGGTGGCTATCCGGGGCGACCTTGAGGTAAATGAAGTCAAACTTGCCGCAGCTCTCAAGGCTTCGGAAGTGTCCCTGGCTGAGGATACAGAGGTGGTACGTCTCACCGGGGCCCCGGTGGGATTTGCCGGACCTGTGGGGCTTAAAAATCTTCCCTTGGTGGCAGACCTGACCGTCCCCGCCATACAAGATGGGATAAGCGGGGCTTTGGCCGCAGATACCCACTATGTCCATGTGGTCTACGGCAGGGATTTTGTTCCGTGGCTCAACGTAGATCTCAGGACCGTGGTTTCTGGTGACCGCTGCGGGCTGTGCGGGGGCGAACTCTATGAAAAAAAGGGCAATGAACTCGGGCATATCTTTAAGTTGGGGCATAAATATACCCGATCCATGCAGGTGAACTACTTGGACGAAAATGGACAGACCCACATCCCCTTGATGGGTACCTACGGTATCGGTATTGACCGAACCCTTGCTTCGGTGATCGAGGAGCACCATGACGATGAGGGCATTATCTGGCCTATGACCGTGGCGCCCTATCAGGTGATCATCATTCCCATCACCTATGCAGGGGAGGTGAAGGCCTTGGCAGATTCCCTGGCCGCGAACTTGGAACAGAGCCGCATTGACGTGCTCCTGGATGACCGCCATGAACGGCCAGGGGTCAAATTTAAGGACGCTGACCTTATGGGTATTCCGTATCGGGTGGTGGTAGGAGAAAAGAACCTTGCTCGGGATACTCCTGTAGTAGAAGTAAAACGGCGCGGTGAAGCCAGCGTCCGGCTCTTGGAAGTATCCAAGGCTGAGGCAGAACTGATTCGTCTGGTATATAGGGAATTAGGCTGAGTGCAGCTTGGGTCAGGGAGATTACGAGAAACCTAAAGCATTTTGGTGAATTTCTGTATATTTATGCACAAATTTCTGAGTATCGAGGGTATTTTAGAGGGGGTGGAGGGAGGGATATAAGGTATAATTCTCAAATAAATTGCAAAATTATACGATTTTGAGGAGCAAAAAATAATAAAATCCTAGGAATCTTATAGGAAGATTCGTAAAATACCCTCTATCCTACCATACCGGTACAGAAAAAAATATTTTTTAGTATTTTTTTAAAAATATAGCCATTAGGGTGTATTGTGTTCATTTTAAGTCTATAAACTGGTAATACCAGGAGGTTGTTATGAACCGGTATCGCCAGGATACATTAGCTCAACTCAAAGGTAAAAGTTCCCTGCCCAATCTTATAAACCGCAGAGAAATAGAACCATTACTGCTTAAGACCTATGAATTTCTTAAATCCTATGAATACGCCGTGGGATGTCTTGTTTCAATCATAGATACAGCGGGGCACTCAATAGACGCAATGGATTGTGAGGATTCGATTTTCTGTTGTGCCATTTGTAAGAAATATTATGCTGACCCCAATCGAGTATGGGCTGAAAAGGAATATCCCTGTACCTCCATGCATCAGGACAGTATACACCAGGCCCGAATCCAAGGGGGACCTTATATCTATGTATGTGATATGGGGTTCATCTATTGGACCAGTATCATCTATTCAGGAGGCAGGCAGGCAGGAGCCATAATCGCCGGGAGAGTACTCTTCATTGAACGTCAGGAGGCCGTGAGAAGATTCCAAAGCATGAGCGGGGGAGCGATTTCCCCAGATGAGGCGCTGTCCTACCTCATAGACATTCCTGAACGGACATACGAAGAGATAAAAGCCATGGCACAGATGCTCCAATTTTGTACCGAATATCTGGCAAATAGCACGGAGGATACAGAGGAGACGTTCAAAGGTCTATTTGAACAAAAGTCTCAGATGTCGAAGCACATCTCTTATTTGAACGAAAAAAGAGAACCGCCGAGCCCCCAACCCGTGCATTCCGGTTATCCATTGGATAAAGAACGGATGCTCCTTGCCGCGCTTCGCCGAGGGGATAATGAAACCGGCAGGAAGATCTTGAAGGAATTACTGAATCTCATCTCGATAAGCAGCCCGGGTAATTTTGAGTTTATCCAGCTGCGGGCCATAGAATTAGTGGTCCTCATTTCCCGGGAGATCCTCACCGTGGATAGGTCTGAGGACAACAATGCCCTGGAAACCAATAACCGGTACCTCAAGAAGATCCAGGAATCCCAGACCATTGAAGCCTTGAATGAGACCATGCAGACCATCATGGATCGCATGGCACGGCAGATTTTTTCCTTTCAGGGGATACGCCATGCTTCGGCGCTCCGTAAAGCCGAGCGGTTTATATGGGCAAACTACACCCGTAAACTCTGTCTTCAGGAAGTAGCTGATGCATCGGGACTGTCAGCTCCTTATTTCAGCACTATTTTTAAGGAGGAAATGGGAGAAAACCTCTCAAGCTATTTGAATCGCCTGCGGGTAGAAAAGGCTGCGGCTTTGTTGACGGAAACTGACTCGTCCTTGAGCGAAATTGCCTGGACCTGCGGCTTTGAGGACCAAAGCTGGTTTTCAAAGATCTTTAAAAGTTATACCGGGATAAGTCCCAGAAAATACCGTGAACAAGGGGGAGGCGCCATCTTTACCTTTCCTGAGGAGGAACTCTACATGGATACTATATCTCTTTAAGGGTTGCTAATTCTTTACTATATTAGTAAAGAATTTAAGATTATTCGGCCCGTTGAAATAAACTACAATACAAGGAGACTGGAGTATTTCAGTATGAATAGTGGAATGGTCTAGAACCGTTCCCGTAAATTAAAGCCAATGCGGTTAGTTTTGATAAGGAAAGATCTATTTCTTTCTACTATTCATTGAGTACAGTTATGATAAAAGAAAAGCAACAATCCGAAACCACCACTATCGCTCAAAGCAAAACCGATCCTATTTTACTCAAGGCTTATAAAATGTTAACGGTGTATGCAAAAGCGACCGGCACTATGATCAGTGTTCACGATCATAATTATCTACCTATCCCCGAAGTATTCGAGGAGATTATCGGTGAAAGGAATATCTGTTTGTACTGTGGGGCGTATAAGGCAAAACATGCCATACATAAACTCCAGGATCTCACCTTCAATCCTTGTAACGACATGCATATTAATGCAATTAAAGAAGCTAATCGTTTTGGCGGTTCTTACATTTATATGTGTGAGTTAGGGTTCATGTTCTGGACAAGCCCTATATATGCAGACGACCGATTTGTAGGAGCTCTCCTGGGCAGCGGCTTACTGGGTATTGACAGCCAGGAAACCAGCACCCAGATGTATCTCATGGGAAATGGAGAAGTTCCCCTGGCGGCACTCCAGGAAAAACTTTCCGTCTTCCCCCGGGGAGATGCCGAGCAGATAAAGGCTTTGGCAGAGCTTATGCTCATATTTGCCAAGTCGCTCTCGGTAGGGAGTGAAAACTTCTATGAAACCCTGAAACGCCGTTCAGTACAACAAGGTACCCTATCGGCAAAAATTAAGGAACTCAAGTCCCAATATCCTGCGGGATCTCCGGCACCGGGGTATCCCCTGGATAAGGAACGGATGCTCTTGGCAGCCCTCAGACGGGGGGATCACGAAACCGGCAGGAGGATCCTGAACGAATTGCTGGCGATTCTGCTGTTTTCAAACCCGGATCATTTTAAATACATTCAATTCCGGGCGATTGAACTGGTAGTCCTGCTTTCCCGTACGAATATTACCCCAGGTAATACCGAAAAGGTGATCCTTGAGACGAATAACCATTACTTAAAGCGTATTCAACATGCGCAAAATATCGAAGAACTGACGGATATACTGCATCTTGTGGTAGAACACCTGGCAGGACAGATATTTTCGTTTCAGGGAATACGCCACGCCTCGGCACTCCGTAAGGCTGAACGGTATATTTGGGAACATTATACGCGTAAAATCAGCCTCCAGGAAATTGCCGATGTCTCAGGGCTATCCGCGCCGTATTTCAGTACCATTTTTAAAGAAGAGATGGGAGAAAATCTCTCCAGTTACCTCAACCGCCTGCGGGTAGAAAAGGCCAGTCATCTACTAGTTGACACGGATCTCTCGTTGAGTGAAATCGCAGGGGCCTGCGGTTTTGAGGATCAGAGCTGGTTTTCCAAGATATTTAAAACCTATATCGGAGTAAGCCCCGGCAAATACCGGGGACAGGGAGGAGATCGCGCCCAGGAACTATCGGAAGACCATTTTACGGTGAATTACCGCAGATTGATCAAAGAGTAATACGGGAGGCTTTCCAAAACCTTTGGGTTGAGAAAGCCTCATTGAGCTGCATTGCACCAAGAATAGGAGGAAATTATGGTTAATTTATATACGATTGCGTTGAGTATCCAAGCCGGTAATGCTAAGGAAACCAATGACTTAATTGCCCAAGCGGTTAACGAACAGTATCCTCTTGAGGATATCCTCAAGCAGGGGTTAATTGCGGGCATGGAAGCCGCGGATCAGCAGTTCCGCAGAAATGAAATCGGTATCCCTGAAGTACTGGTGGCGGAACGGGCCTTAAACATGGCTATCAAGATCCTTACCCCCCATCTTCATGCCAGTGAAAGTGCGGGAAAAGGTACGGTGGTGATAGGAACCGTCAAAGGGGATATACAGGATACGGAGAAAAACCTGATTTCTGTCATGATGCGGGGTCTGGGACTGCGGGTCATTGATCTGGGCGCGGCGGTTACCTCTGAACGGTTCATTCATGCCGCAGAGCAGGAAAAGGCCCAGATCATCGCCTGTACTGCTGCCCGGACCACGACCATGCCTCAGATGAAAACCCTGGTACAGGCGGTCAATAGCGCAGGTCTCCGGAATCAGGTCAAGATCATGGTCAGCGGCGATCCGGTAACTGAACGGTATTGTGAGGTCATTGGCGCTGACCTGTATGCCCCGGATGTGATAAGTGCTGCGGAAATTGCGGAAGCTCACTGTACCCATAACCTAGGAACCAAGGAGCCTGTAGGAGTCTGATCGGTATAATTCCCTCATGCTCAAGCTGGCAAGCCTGTGTCATGCATACTACGCAAGAACATTTCAAAAAGTATTCAGATGGTCAAGGTATTTGACCGAATATTACAAAGAATCCTACAAGGAGATTTCTATGTTGGAAGGAATGGCGTTGGAAAGAACAATGGAAGCAGCCGGAAAAAGTACGACTCAGCTCATCTTAGTTACTGGTTTCTTAGGGTCGGGGAAAACGACTTTTTTACATGAAGATATCAAAGATACCGAAGGCAAAAAAAAGGTAACGCTCCTTAACGAGCGGGGACAGTTTCAGGTAAAACCGGCTGATGCTTTCCCGGATTCCGGTCAACTCAGTATGGGTTCCTGCCTTTTAAAAACTATCAATAGCCTCCTGGTCTATGGGTATGACTATATCTTTGTAGAAACTTCAGGGTTTGCCCAGCCTGCGGTACTGCATCAACTGGTTACCCATGCGGCGGCTCGCAGTCACGGCAGGCTGCGATTCAGGGGCATGATCTGTATCATTGATACCCTCCGTTTCCTGAAATTAGTCGCCACCGTGGCTTCCCTCTATGAACAGGCGGTGTATGCAGACTGCTTTGTGCTTTCCAAAAGCGAGCTGGCAGAACCAAAGGATCTGGAAAAGATACAACAGACCCTCAAGGAGATTCGTCCCCACGCGCCGATCTTTATCCGGGATAGGTCGCCGGTTTCATTCGGCGCCTTGCTTGCTACCATCCAGGAACCGCTCCCGGCCCTCCACAAACCCAACCTGCCATGCCCGAAAGCCGCGGGTATCAGGCAAGTGCAGCAGTATGCGTCTTGAGCATATAACGACCTGGTGAAGTAAAGCCCCACCAGGTCCTCCTTCATCCCTTCAAACACGGACCTGCCGGATCCGGTTAAGGGATCCCCCGTCCTATTGAAAAATACCGGAAACTTACTCTATCATACCCTCATTGGATGAATAAAAAACAACGATTATTTTTTTATTCTTTAATTAAGGAAGGTTTATATGCATCGATTAGAATTTCCCGATGACTTTCTCTGGGGCACTGCCACTGCCAGTTATCAGGTTGAAGGCGCCGGCCATGAGGGGGGAAGGACGGAGAGTATCTGGGATACCTTTGCCAGGATGCCGGGTAAGGTCTATGCCGGTGAAAACGGCGACCTTGCCTGTGACCAGTACCATCGGTATGAAGAGGACATTGGCCTTATGGCAGAACTGGGCTTTCAAGGGTACCGGTTCTCCCTTGCCTGGCCGCGCATCCTGCCCCAAGGCACGGGTACGGTAAATGAGGAAGGGCTTGCCTATTACCGGAACCTCTGCAAAGAACTCCATAAACACGATATTAAGGCCTGCGCCACCCTGTACCATTGGGACTTACCCCAGGCTTTGCAGGATAAAGGGGGATGGACCGACCGGTTTATCGTGGATGCCTTTGCTGAATACGTCAAGGTTTGTTACGAGGGCTTGGGAGATATGGTGGATCAGTGGATAACCATTAACGAGCCCTTCTGTATTACCTATCTGGGACATCTCTGGGGCCATCATGCCCCGGGGTTCACGGACATAACGCTTGCGGTCAAAGCAATACATCATGTCAATCTGGCCCATGGGGTAGCGGTTAAGGCCTACCGGGAAACCGGACTCAAGGCTCCCATGGGCATTACCCTGAACCTGGCCACTCCCCGGCCTGCCACGAACAGTAAAGGGGATAAGCAGGCGGCCCTCATTGCCCGGGCAGTAGAAAGCGAGGTCTTCCTCTATCCCCTTTTGGGCAAAGGGTATCCTGAGTTGGCCGTACAAGCCTTGGGAGTATCTTTTCCGGTTGAGCCGGGGGATTTAGAAATCATGGCGGAAAAGATCGATTTTATCGGAGTAAACTACTATTCCGAGTCCGCGGTTGGTCAGGATAAGGATGCGGTCTTTAAGTACAGCGGAAAACCCACCTGGCATGATACCACGGATATGAGCTGGCCTATTGTTCCGGGGGGCCTTGAACGGCTGCTTACCTGGGTTCATGAGGTTGCTCCGGGGATTCCCATGTATATCACCGAAAACGGGTATGCCCGGCAAGACCATATCGAAACCGATGGCCGGATCCATGATCGAGAGCGGATCGAGTACCTCAAGCAGCACCTGGAGGTTTGTACCGCCTTGATTAAGGCAGGGGTTAATCTCAAGGGCTACTATGCCTGGTCTTTCCTGGATAACTTTGAATGGGCTTTTGGGTATACCAAGCGCTTTGGTATTGTGTATGTGGATTATGCCACCCAAAAACGTATCCCCAAGGATAGCGCCTATTTCTTCCGGGATGTCATTGCAGGCTATGCCGAGTGGTAAACCTTCCTCAATAATAACGCGGGCTATGGTTTGAAGTCCGCTGATTATGACCTGAAATCCTTGGATTACGGCTTGAAATCCACACCGTATATCTAAGAAAAAAAAGGCGAAGAGTAACGATTGGTTACCCTCTAGCCGCACGCTGATCATAGGGATGTGCCGCAACTGGATTGCGTACATGACTGATGAGGTGCGTGAGGCATGGGGGTGCCTGCAGATCAGTTCACGGTGCTGAAAGAGAAGATGCGGTTCTTCCGGGGACCGGTATTTCAAGATGCCCTCGCTGACTGATGGGGACTGGGCGGCCCTCACGCGATGATGGCGCATCTGGGGGCCTTGGCGGGTACGCAGGAACTGGACCCGAACAGCGACTACAGCTACGCGATCTACGTAGGGGTCATGACGGCGTATATCTGCTGCCGCTACGAGAACCAAAAGGGGGACGTTGGGCAATGGGGGCCTGTGGTATCGGCGGTGATACCGTAACCAAAGCGCGTATGGGGTGTAATGTTGCCGGTGGGCATAATACGCAAAGGAGTACGTAATACGATGATAAACCTGGGTATGAGCATGGTTCTGTTAAGAGCGGAGTTCGGCCAAAACCGGACCAGCGCTCCTGAAAGCGACTTCGAGGTAAAACTCAACGACGCGAGGGACGGGTGTATAATCACCAGGTATACCGGGCCTGGCGGTGATGTGGTCATTCCGGCGGAGATACAGGGCTTCCCGGTCCGGGAGATTGGCTACCGTGCGTTTTATGACTGCCGTAGCCTTGCCTCGGTCATCATACCGGCTAGCGTTACGGAGATTGGCGCGTATGCGTTTCAGGGCTGCAGTAACCTTGTCTTAGTCGCCATACCGGAGAGCGTTACGCATATTGGCGCGTATACGTTTCAGCACTGCCATAGCCTTGCCTCGGTCGCTATACCGGAGGGCGTTACGCTGATTGACAAGCGGGCGTTTTATGACTGCCGTAGCCTTACCTCGGTCGTCATACCGGACCGCGTTACGCTGATTAGTGAGTGCACGTTTTCGTGGTGCCGTAGCCTTACCTCGGTCGCCATACCGGAGGGCGTTACGCTGATTGGCGCGGGGGCGTTTGCGGGTTGCCGTAACCTTGCCTCGGTCGCCATACCGGAGGGCGTTACGCTGATTGGCGAGGAGATGTTTTATGGATGCGAAAGCCTTGCCTCGGTCGCTATACCGGAGGGCGTTACGGAGATTGGCGCGTATGCGTTTCAGGGCTGCAGTATCCTTGTCTGAGTCGCCATACCGGAGAGCGTTACGCATATTGGCGCGTATACGTTTCAGCACTGCCATAGCCTTGCCTCGGTCGCCATACCGGAGGGCGTTACGC
>JAISBK010000006.1 GCA_031266255.1 Treponema sp. | reverse complement strand
ATGAACACCTCCTTATCCATCATGGAGAAGGAAGGGGCGGACAAGACAGATCCCCGGTAACGTTCCAGTCCTGATTCGGTAAAGAAGTCCTTGGTCATGACCGCCTGTTCATCGGGGTTAGTAATGAACTGGCCTATCTGGGTAATCAAAAAGGTGTGCTGTCCGGGCAGAAAGGAATCAGCGTTGAACATGGTTCCCAGGGTAGCAATAGACACATCTTCTGCAATCACCCCCAGGTCCCGATGGTCTGTATCAAACACCGTTTTAGTCATAGTAATAACAAGCCCGCCTGTAACCGTATCAACATAGGGCAAGGTAAAGGCGACCTGGCTTTGGGCTTTCTTGGCGTCTTGATACCAGGAACTCTCAAGATTATTCCAGCCCTGCGGAGGAATCGATCCGTTACTTGCCGCCATATAGCCTCCCGGATCATTCCAACGAAGGTTATTGCAGGCATAGATCATCATCACGTTATCCAGACTTGTCTGGATTTCGTCAAAATATCTGCTCAGAGCATCTCTATCGACGGTTGGTTGGCGCATATAGGGGATGGTGCCGATGACCGTATGTTCCAAGAGGGCAACGTGGGAGGCAATAATAGCCCTCACCCGGTCGCTTAGATGGGTGATATTTTTCCTGGTCATTTGTTCTATTTGAGTATAAGAAAAGCGGCGAAAATTAATAAAGAAAAACAGGGACAAGGTGAGGGTGATTACCATGATTATAGCCAAACAAACTGTGGTAAACAGCAATGTGAAAGATGGTTTTGTACGTTTCATCAAGAACCTCCTTTAGTTCTTTTATAGGGGGGACCAAGAACAACAAACTATCATACAGATCTCCTTATCACAGATTACGCGTTAAACTATTTTCAAGCTGAGTGAAAATAGAAAGTAAGTAATAATACTTATTGAGGTGAACTATGTCAAGTACCATAAGAGTTCTGTAGACTTTTATGAAACGTGAGTTTGACAAAGAAAAAAGTCTGCGACTATATCCGAATAATTCGTGGACCCCGATCAGGCCTTAGGGAAGGGTACCTCCCAGGCTTGGATCGGGGTCCTTGATATGCCATCGAACTCACGTTACTTATATTTTTAACCACCGCAGAGCAGCGGGGAATTATGCTCCTTGTCCTTAACACCCAACTACCGTTACTTGCTCTCCATCGATCCACTTGAGCCTTTCATCCCAGGATAGCTTACCCTCACGGCGATCAAAGATAATGAGATAACACTGCGCCGGAACGGAAAGCCGCTGGCGGTATCCTAAAATTTGACGGTTCCCTTCCTTCATCACGGTTTCAAAGGATTTTCCCTGCCGGAGTAGCTTTATTTCGATGATATTCCAGACCCCCGCATATTCTACGGCCAAATCCATACGCCCTCGTCCGGCAGCGTATTCCCGCTCTATCCGACCCGCCCCATTGGTAACCCGCTGTAAAAAAGCCATCAGCAAAAGATGGGGAAACGCTTCGGGGTAATCGAGTTTCTGCTCCCAAATCTCGGAATTACTTCGCCAGAAATGCTGAAATTCCCTGAGGAGAGCGTCCATATCCAGGGTGCCGTCGGGTTTCTCCCACCGCCACTCAGGCTCAGGAATCGCAAGCTGGGTACTGAAGGTCATCTGCCGGGCAATTACCTCGCGGTATAGGGGATTCGCCATCTGGGGGGTACCTTTTTCAAGAACCACCAGGCCCAGGTCCAGACAAAGCCGGAAGGGCTCACCCTGAGCCAAAAGCGGATCCGGTTCACCGGTCATCAGGGTTTCCATGACCGCGCGGATTTGAAGATCTTCCAACCGGTAGGCCAGGGCATCCAGATGGGTTTCCCGGGCTAGAATCATCTGTTCCCGGGCCGCTCTGATATGGTCGATGGAAACGGTTTCGGTACTTTCCTCATCCAGCACCCGCATGGTCGCCCGCTTAAAGAGGGAATTGACTATCCAGGGCTGGCCCCGGGACTGTTCGTAGACGTAATCCAGGGCTTCCCCGGTAATCCCCTGTCCGGTTTCCGCGGTCCGCTGGGCAAAAAGCCGGGTAATATCGTCCTTGGCGAAGTTGGCAAGGGACGCCGAATCTTCTTTGATATTAAAGGGCGAATCCGGATTGGGCGCGACCCCTCCTTTGGCGGCGGTGATGTAATCCTTAAGGTCCCGCATACCCACCAGGGCAATGGACACCGGGAATTTCCCTACACCCCGTCCCGCGAAACCGTCTCGGAGTTGACGCAGAAAGCTGATCAACGCTCCGTCCGTAAGGACATCCGTTTCATCAAAAAGGACAATGAGCGGCCGCGGCGCGGTTAATTCAGCCCACTTGACCAGGATCCCGCTTACCATGCTGGCGGGATCATCTGTTCCGGCCTGGGGAACCGGCAGTCCGTATTCATGGGCGTGTTTAGCAATCGCGTTACAGAGGGCCGGCATCGCCTTTTCCGGATCCGGCAAGCCTTGGCACCGTTCGATGCTGACATAGCAGGCCACCGCCCCGGTTCCGTCATCCCCTACAGTTGCCCTGTTGATTTCCCCCATCCAGCTTTGAAGAAAGGTCGTTTTCCCGGTTTGCCGGGGGGCATGGAGAACCCAATAGAGCTTATCCCGGATATACCGATGCAGCTGAGCGCCGACCAGCCGTTCCTCTGGGGGAAGCATATAATGATCCTCAGCTTTACATGGCCCAGTGGTATTAAAGAACCGAATTCTACCCGTATGCATAGCCCCAGCATAGAAGAAACGGCAAAAAAATGAAAGCGTGTACAGAAACAGCAAGGATGAGGTAACCAATACCATCCTATTCCACTTTGAACTTTGACACCTCCCGGACCAGGACATCAATGTACTCCTTGTTCTGTCCGCTGATCTCACTGACCCGGTTCACCGCTCTATTGATCTGTTCAGACCCACTGGCCATCTCGTTCATCCCATGGGCGATCTCTTGGGTTATCAATCCCAGTTTCTTACCTTCCTGGCTCACCTGTTCGCTTCCTTCAAGCATCCTCAGAGAACCGTCCTTGACCATGCGGGTACTATCGTTTAACTGGCCGATGGCTTTTAGAATCTGCTTGCTTCCCGCCCCCTGCTCCTCCATGGCGCTGCGGATATTCTCCTCCTGTTCCGACACGGTCTTAACCCCCCGGTCTATGGCCTCAAACTTGGTTAACACACGCTCGGTAGATTGGGTGATCTTGTCGATGGAGTCTTTTATCTTTTTCAACCCCCTTGTAATGGTTTTGGACTGTTCCCCGGAATTCTCCGCCAGTTTTCGTATCTCGTCAGCCACCACCGCGAACCCTTTTCCCGCCTCTCCCGCATGGGCCGCTTCAATGGCCGCGTTCATGGAAAGTAAATTAGTCTGACTGGCAATGTTTTCCATCACCGTGTTGATCTCCAAAAGTCCTGCGGATTCACGGGCAATCTCCTGAATGTCCGCCGCAACTTCCTGGAGGCTCGTGCGGCCCACCTCGGAAGCGTCGGTCAGTTCCTTGACATTGGCGACGTTTTTAACCAGGGTCTGAGTAACGGATTGAATATTGGCAAGCATTTCCTCAATGGCCGAGGAAGAGCAGGAGACATTTTCACTCTGACGGTCCACACAGCCGTTGAGTTTATCGATATTGACTGCGATCTGTTCCATGGTAGCGTTGGTTTCCGTTACCGAAGAACTCTGATTGGTAACCCGGCCCTTGATGCTCTGAATGTTGGCGGTAATTTCGTTGATCGCCGCGGCGGTTTCGGTCATATTGCCGGCAAGCTCGTTACCTATATCAAAAAGAACCGTCGCCTGATTTTTTATGGTGATAACAAGGCTCTTGATCTTTTCCAAGGTCGCGTTAAAGTACCGGGCCAGATCGCCTATTTCATCCTTTGAATTGACCCTGATCGTTTCGGTCAAATCCCCTTCACCTTCGGAAATATCCTTGAGGGTACGGGCTGTTTTGATAAGAGGGCTGGTAATCTGGTTGCTGAAAAAAAAGGCAAGGAGGAAAACAATAAGGGCAGTGGCGGCAAGAACAATCGCGGCAATTCTTTGTATATCCAAAAT
>JAISBK010000003.1 GCA_031266255.1 Treponema sp. | reverse complement strand
ATGAACACCTCCTTATCCATCATGGAGAAGGAAGGGGCGGACAAGACAGATCCCCGGTAACGTTCCAGTCCTGATTCGGTAAAGAAGTCCTTGGTCATGACCGCCTGTTCATCGGGGTTGGTAATAAACTGGCCTATTGGGGTAATCAAAAAGGTTTGTTGTCCGGGTAGAAAGGAATTGGTATTGAACATAGTTCCCAGGGTAGCAATAGACACATCTTCTGCAATCACCCCCAGGTCCCGGTGATCGGTATCAAACACCGTCTTAGTCATAGTAATAATAAGCTCCCCTGTGAATGCATCAATGTAAGGCAAGGCAAAGACAACCTTACCTTGGGCTTTCTTGGCGTCCTGATACCAGGCACGCTCAAAATTATTCCAGTTCTGATTCGGAACAAAGCCGGTACTTGCCGCGAAAAAGCCTCCCGGCTCATTCCAGCGGAGGTTATTGGTGGCATAGATCATCATCACATTATCCAGGGTTGCATGCATTTTATCAAAATAGGTGCTCAGGGCGTCTCTATCGACCGTTGGTTCCCGCATATAAGGAATGGCACCGATAACCGTATACTCCAAGAGGGCAACGTGAGAGGCAATGATAGCCCCCACCCGGTCGCTTAGATGGGCGATATTTTCCCTGGTCATTTGTTCTATTTGGGTATAAGAAAAGCGGCGAAAAGTAATAAAGAAGAACAGAGACAAGGTGAGGGTGATTACCATGATGATGGCCAAACAAACCGAAGTAAACAGAAATGCAAAAGATGGTTTTTTATCTTTCATCAAGAACCTCCTTTAGTTCTTTTATACAAAATCCAGATTATGGTTGTGTGTATATATTAGGGGAGTAAACCAAGCAATAATGAACTATCATGCAGATATCCTTATAACAGCATTACACATTAAGATATTTTAAGATTGCATAAGAATAATTCTTGAGGTGAACCATGTCAAGGTCTGGATACGCTACCGATAAGGGCTCCTGCCTATTGCAAGATGAGCTAACGAGCGCGGGGTAACCTTCTCATTGCATAATTGAATACCCTGGTATATAGTATAGAAAAGTCGTTACCAGGTAAGATACACGGAACATACGGGTTATAGAGGAGGCAATGAGAGGCCATGAAAAAAGATCTACGGATCGCTATATCAGGAAAAAGCGGCTGCGGCAATACCACGGTAAGTAAGGTAGTGGCCGAATCCTTGGGCCTGCGGTTTATCAACCTTACCTTCAGGAATTTGGCTCAGGAAATGGGTAAGAATCTGGCGGATATCCTTGCCTTAGCATCTGAGGATGATGCTTGGGATAAAGAACTCGACCGGCGGCAGGTGGACTTGGCCCAGGAGAAGGGAGGATGTGTGCTTGGTTCCCGGCTGGCTATCTGGATGCTGCATGAAGCGGATCTCAAGGTATACCTTAAAGCCCGCAGTGAAACCCGGGCAGGGCGTATCGTAAAACGGGAGGGTGGAACCTTAGCCGAGATAACCGCATTTACCGAAGAGCGGGATCGCCAGGATCGGGAACGGTATCTCCGGATCTACGGCATTGACAACGATGCATATACCTTTGCGGATCTGATCATCGACACGGATGACCTTGACCCCCAAGCAATTGCCCAGCGTATTATCCGGCAGATGGAGCAACTGGCATCTTGACAAAACAGCGTGTTCACGCAGTCTTACCAGAAACCTATAAAACGTTCAAGGAAAGCATCTATGCCCATTACGCAAGTGCAGGACGGGTCTTTCCCTGGCGGGAATCCACCAGTCCCTGGGGGGTCTTAGTTTCTGAATTTATGCTACAACAAACCCAAACAGAACGGGTGGTATCCTATTGGGAACGGTGGATGTATCTATGGCCAACGCCGGAAAAACTGAACAAGGCCTCTCTGGAGGATGCCCTGCGGGAATGGAGCGGCCTTGGGTATAACCGCCGTTGCCGGTATGTGAAGGAATGTGCCCGGATCATTACCGAAGAACATGGGGGAATCGTACCCCAAACCCCAGAGAAACTCCTCCCCCTTCCGGGGATTGGGGCATACACTGCCGGAGCCATTGCGTGTTTTGCCTATAATTACCCCGGGGTTTTCATTGAAACGAATATCCGTTCCGCAGTGATTCATTTCTTTTTTCAGGAGCAGGAAGAGATAAAAGACGCGGAAATAATCCCTATCCTTGAGGCAAGCCTGGACCGGGAAAACCCCCGCACGTGGTATTGGGCGCTTATGGATTACGGCGCGGCATTGAAGAAAGTAACCCTCAATCCCAACAGAAAGAGCGCGCATTATACCAAGCAGTCTCCTTTTGCAGGTTCTTTCCGGCAGCGGCGGGGGGCGGTGCTCCGATCCCTCCTTTCCCAAGGTCCAGCGAGGATCCCAGAACTGGGTGAGCGCACCGGTATGCAAGCGGACGACCTTTACGAAGCCCTGAAAGCCCTGAAAAAAGAGTCTATGGTAGCCGAGGAAGAGGGGATATACCGGATCAGTGAAGGCTGACCCAGGGTTTTTCCCCACCGCACATGAGGGACTGTGCTAGGCGTTCAGTCGATGACGGTTACTTTATAGGCCCGGTATCGAGGGGCGCCGTCCCGTTTGCTTCGTTCCGTATCTTCTTCGCATAGATACTTGACCTTCATGCCCACCTCTAATTCGTCAAAATCCCTATTAGTAACGCTGTCATAATAGAAAAATACATTGTTTATCTTTTCATCCTTGATGAACCCAAATCCGTTTTTGATACTGAATATGATTGATACCAAACAAGTATCTTGCCCTGAGGCGCTTGGTGGTAGAGGAATCGTATTGTCTAGATTTTCCCCATCAGTTTCTTTCTTTTCTTTGACAAAAAGACCGTTGATCATATCTATAGGGATTTGTCTGTTTATCCGGTCATGCATAAGTACCGGATAGAACACTTCGTCCAATAACTGCCGGGATGTTTTTGTTTCAGCCAGTGCGCCGTTTTCATTGTAATAGCTATAATCCCAGCAGATAAGCATTACCCTGGTTCCGAGGGTATTTAATTTTCTAACCAGGGGTACATAATCACCATCGCCGGCCACTAGTACAAGAATATCAAACCGTTTATAGATTGCCAATTCATACGCTTCCAAAGCAAGCCATACATCTATGCCCTTTTCCTGCCAGATATTGTGTTCCCCGTACCGCAGGGGAAGGTAATGGGTAACGATATTTTCACGCATTAAAATATCTTCAAATACCCGTTCACTCTGTACTTTTTCCCCCATATCTTTTGCAGAAGAACGGCCTCGGAAGTAATGAGCATCAATTACCTGGCAATGGCGCAGGTCATCTATGCTCTTGATGGACGCTATTTCACTGCGGATAAAATCATGCAAACCGGAAATACTGATCCTGGATTTTCTTTTGTGTTCATACTTGTAATAATTACTTACTTTATAAAAATAGTAACCGTCATAAAATATGCCAATACGGATTAGGTCTTGTATATGATTATGCATACGTGTGTTGCCTCATGAGACATCCCTTAGGGTTAAGTGATATACGCTGGGGAATCATGCTTGAATCCCGCGATTTAGTTTCTTTAATAGTATAATAAACCGGCCTGCTGTGCTATACCTTTTTATTTTTGCGGGACTTTGGCGGGTAATGCCCTCACACCTCGTAGAGTTCCCGGGCAATGGGCATACGCCGGCCCATGCCAAATGCCCGCTTGGATACCTTCAGCACCGGCGGTGCCTGGCGGCGTTTAAATTCAGCCCTGGCTACGGCTTTAATGATCCGCCCGCTCAGTTCCCCATCATATCCCCGTTCCATGATCTCATCCTTGGATAGATTTTCAAAGAGATAGAGCTTCAGAATGGCATCTAAGGTTTCGTAAGGGGGAAGGCTATCCTCGTCTTTTTGGTTGAATCGAAGCTCCGCGGAAGGGGGCTTGGTGAGTATCGCCTCAGGAATAATTCCCCTGCCCTGAGCAGCCAGGGCCTTTTCATTGATACGCTGGCACAGGGCAAAGACCTCGGTCTTGAACAGGTCGCCGATAGGCCCCAAGGCTCCATCCATATCCCCGTACAAGGTACAATACCCCATGGCAAGTTCACTCTTGTTGCCTGTGGTAAGGAGCATGGAATCGAATTTATTGGAAAATCCCATGAGCAGCGTACCCCGGATCCGGGCTTGAAGGTTTTCCTCAGCCACATCAAAGGGCTGCTGCTCAAAAACCTCCTCCAGGGTTGTAAGAAAACTGGTATATACCGGTTCAATCGGCAGGACCGCCAAGCGGCAGCCTAAGCGTTCAGCCAATTCCGCGGCATCGTCCTTAGAACCTTGGGAAGAAAACCGGGAAGGCATACTGAAACAGACCACCTTGTCCTTACCCAGAGCCTGTACCGCCAAATACGCCACCAGCGCAGAATCAATACCCCCGGAAAGACCCAGATGGGCCTTGGTAAAACCGCATTTATGCATATAATCCCGGATACCCATAACCAGGGCCGCTTCCAGAACATCCAGTTCCTGCCGAGTCAAGCCCACCTTAAAGGGATCCTGCTCCGCGTCCGCTGCTTCCGGCGCATAAAACACCTCAGGACCCGTAGTATCCCAGGTAAGCAGATCCTCTTCAAAAGCCCGGGCGCTGAGTCTCAAGGGAGCCTGGGCTGGTCCGGATCCATCCGGCTGGGGAGCAACGATAAAAGAACGGCCGTCAAAAATGATCGAATCATTAGCTCCCACCGCGTTGATATAGACCAGGGGCATATTTCCCCGGAGACTGATGCGTTCTGCCAAAGCCCGGCGAACCTTGAGTTTTCCCGCGATATAGGGTGAAGCCGAAGGAACACAAAGCAGGCTGATACCCTGGTCGAGCAGTTCCCGGACCGGATCCCGCAGATAGTTGGTCCCCGGAATATCGGTTTCCCGCCATACATCTTCACAGATTGCCACCCCGATACGCTCCCCTTTCCATGCAAAGACCGGCCACTGCTGGGCGCTTTCAAAGTTACGGGCCTCATCAAACACATCATAGGTGGGAAGCAAGGTCTTGATCTGCTCAAAAACCAGTTTCCCGTTGAGCAGTATGCCATAGACATTCACCAAAGACTTACCCCGGCCATAGGGATTGCGGTTCACAAAACCCACTCCTACGGCAATACCTTCGGGAAGTTCCCGCTGCAGGATATGCACGGTTCGTATGTTCATTTCAACAAACCGATCCTGATCCAGCAGATCCATAGGGGGATATCCACAGATCGCCAGTTCAGGAAAGAGCACCAGGTCTGAGCGGTGTTCTGTTTGAGCTTTTCGGGTAAAGGCTGCTATTTTTTCCCGGTTACTGGTAAAGCCGCCGATGGTAGCATTAATCTGGGCTATGGTTATACGCATGATATCCAATAATAGCACAAAAGGGTCTTATGGTAAACCTCTCGAGGGTGATACAGCAGGGCGAGCACATTAAAAAGGAGTAAAGAAACGGTAAAAAAAGCCGAAAAAAGTGAGATTGGAGACTCTCATGATCCCCGAAACCATACCACCCATAATCAACTTTTTTAACGACATCAAAGACCCACGCATCGAGAGAAAGAAATGCTATCCCCTCATCGAAATTATCGTCATCACCCTCTTGGCCGTGATGGCCTTCGCCAAAGGCGGGGAAGACATCGAATTGTACGGAAAAACCACGGGCGATAAAACGAGACCAGGAACGGGAAGTCATCGCCATAGACGGGAAGAGCGTCCGGGGAAGCTTCAATACCCGAAAGGAAAGGAAAGCCATCCATCGGGTAAGCGCCTGGGCTACCGAGAACCGGCTGGTGTTTGCCTAGGTGAAAACCGAGGAAAAGAGTAATGAAATCACGGCGATACCGACCTTATTGGAGATGATAGCTCTCAAAGGATGCGGTAACCATAGACGCCATGGGTTGCCAGTATAAAATAGCCAACCAGATAGTCAACGCAGGAGCCGATTATGTGCTTTCCCTCAAAGAGAATCAGGAAACACTCTATGAGGATGGTAAAACGTACTTTGAAGGCATTGCTGTGATGGTTTGCCCACCAGTAAAGGGGAGGATGGCGAGGGTTTCTTTTGCCACGGCCCCAGCGGTCAAGGCGAAAAAAAGCAGAATACCGAGAAAACGCCCCATGCGATGGGGGATGGAGAGATAGAGATTTTGAAGCTGCACCTCATGCGGCGCCTTGAGAAGCCCCCCTTCTTTGCAGGGGCGATTTCAGCATACCATAGGTTGTTTCATCTTACAAGGCTTTTAGGGCATCGGCGTTTACGTGCATGTCCTGCTTCGACTTTGTGGTGGATTTTTTCTTTAACATAAGCTACCATGAAAAATAAAATCCCAAGGATTTAGGAGGAAATGGATGTTTGAATTAATACAGGTTGCCGAAAACACATTCTATATAAACTGCCCGGCGAAAATGGGTATATACCGCCTATCTAACCATAAAGTCATAGTAATTGACAGCGGAAATGACAAAGAAGCCGGCAGGAAAATATTAAAAATAATCAGCGAACATAATTGGACATTAGAGGCCATTATAAATACCCACTCAAATGCCGATCATATTGGAGGTAATAAAATTCTTTCTGATAGAACCGGATGCAAAATATATGCCAAGGGAATTGAAAGAACATTCTGTGAGTTTCCTGTTCTTGAACCAGCATTTCTATTCGGCGGTTTTCCCAATAAACAGCTTCGCCATAAATTTCTCTTGGCGGAACCGAGCCATGTTGAAGATATTACCGCATATATGCTTCCGCAAAACATGGAAATATTTCCTCTAAAAGGGCATTATTTTGATATGATTGGCGTAAAAACACCGGATGATGTGTATTTCATGGCCGACTGTGTGTCCAGTGAAACGGTCCTTGAAAAATATCATATATCGTTTATATACGATATTGCTGAATACCTAAAAACATTAGATACTATTGAAAAAATGAAGGGGAAACTATTTATACCCGCACATACCGACGTGGTTGAAACCATGAAACCTCTTGCCGACATTAACAGACAAAAAGTATTTGAAATAATAGAGAACATCAGGCAAATTGGTGAAAAGCCCTCATCGTTTGAAGAGATACTCAAAAAAATATTTGACCACTATAATCTTACCATGAATATTACGCAATATGTTCTTGTGGGAAGTACTATTAAATCATATTTAAGTTATCTGGTTGACCATAGTATAGCAACAATAGAAATACAGGATAATAAGTTATTATGGAAGATAATGTAACTTGACACTTTTTAGAAAATAGGGTAACATAAAAGAATGGAAATAATAATAGACAAACGCATTGAGTTAATGGCTGTCATTCAAACCATTGACCATTATTGGGATAATCTTTCTTTGCAGTTTACCAATGAAAAACTCCTGCAATGTAAATATAAAGAAAATATATATGATTATTTTAAGGACTATGAAAACCATGAAACAATTAAATTATATAAAAAATTGTGTAATACTCAGGATATTTCTTTTTTTATAAATTTGGTCTTATGCTATTCAAATCTGCCTGAATTGAATCCTATTGCAGATCCAGAACATAATCTCAAGAGTATATTTGAGCCAGACTTCCCTTATGAGAAGTTCATTAATGGAGTAAAACAATTTTATGAAGATACAAACTTTGAATACTTTTTTAAAAACAGTCAGCATGAATATGAGAAACTATTAAACGATTATAGACATAGGAATGAAGTTGAAAAATATATAATCATTATTGATAATTATTTGGAAAGTGATACAAAAAATTACACTATTATTATTTCTGCATTGTTAATGGGCAATTTTGGCATAGGAATATTAACAAATGAAAACATCAAATTTAATTATTCCATAATAAGTCCTTATGATTATAAGGATGATAAGTACATTTTCGGTTCTGAACTATTTATTAAAGGACTTTTATGGCATGAAATAAGCCATTTAACGATAAACGATCTCACAAAAAAATATATAAATCAGTGTAATGTATAT
>JAISBK010000128.1 GCA_031266255.1 Treponema sp. | reverse complement strand
GGCACCAGGTACCAGGTTACCTTAGGGTTTACCGGCCTATCAATGGATACCGTACCCGGTATTGGTTCACTTCCTGCTCATACCCTCCTCTTGATGGGACAAGCAGGAGGCCCTGGAACCCTGGACCTGGCTTTTCGGTTTGAGCTCCTCAGCATACCGGTGATGCAGATCGCGCGCGAGCCTGGAGAGGAAAGAAAGTTCTTCTCCTTTACCCATGCCAAGGACGCCTGTAGTGCGTTCTGGAAAACCTATTGGGTGAGCGGAGGAGCTATCGACTATGCAGGTTCAAAGGATAGTCGCGCCCCAGAGCTGGAGCGGCGGCTGGTGCTTTCCCAGTATCTCACGGCGATTCAAAGCCGGGGGATATTCCCTCCGGCGGAAACAGGACTTACCTGTAACAGTTGGTACGGCAAGTTTCATCTGGAGATGCACTACTGGCATTCCGCGCATTTTGCGTTGTGGGGCAGAACCCGCGAACTTAAGAAAAGTTTGGCTTATTATAAAAAAATACTACCCCATGCTCGGCGTATCGCCGCGTCTCAGGGCTATCAAGGCGCACGGTGGCCTAAGATGTGCGATCCCCGGGGTTGCAATACCCCTTCCTCCATAGCGGTACTCTTACTGTGGCAGCAGCCCCATCCTATCATGTTGGCCGAACTCTGTTACCGGACATCCCCGGATGAGCGTTTCTTACGGGAATACCGGGATATTATCCTTGAAACCGCGGAGTTTATAGCGAGCTTTGTGCATTGGACGGAAACCGAGGGGGTAGTGGGGCCGCCCTATATACCTGCCCAAGAGCGGCATGACCCCAACATCGTACTGAATGCTCCCTATGAGCTTGAATATTTCCGTTGGGGTTTGCAGCAGGCGGATAGATGGCTTCTACGGTTGGGGGAAGCTCCCCGTTTTGGGGAACTGGCGGAAAAGCTGGTCCTGCCGCGGTACAAAAATGGCGGTTATCTGGCGCATGAAAACTGCCCAGACACCTTTACGGCCTTGCCTTTTTACACCGACCATCCCTCAATGCTGGCTATGTACGGGGTGCTTGCCAGTGAAAAAATCGACCCTGCCCGGATGTCAGCCACCCTTGACCAGGTGCTTGCGGTGTGGGATCGGGAGTCCTTGTGGGGTTGGGACTTCCCCATGATGGCCATGACCGCATACCGGCTGGGACGGTTTGAAGATGCCATGGATCTCTTGATGCTGGATAGTCCCAAAAATACCTACCTTCCCAATGGGCATAACAAGCAGATAGGTAGTAATGCCCTCCCCCTGTACTTGCCTGGAAACGGGGGCTTACTGTTGGCTGCTGCTATGATGGGGGCCGGTAAAGGGGGATTCCCCAAAGGCTTTACGGTTCACGCGGAGGGACTGCATGCATATCTCTGATATGCCAATCCGGGATCCTTTGGTGGTTAGAAAAGGGGAGGTGTATTATCTCTTCGACTCTACGGATAAGGACATTTGGAAAGGACCAGGAATCGGCTTTGATGGGTATATCAGTTCCCCTGGATCCTTTCTGTGCGTGCGGTCTTTGTGTCCGTGCGAGAAGCCCCTGAACAGGGCAGTATAGGTATGGTATCAAACCAGGAGGAGGAAGTATGCATATAAGAAACCGTATCCTTATAAAAGAGCAGATATCATCGTATCTGTTCCTGGTCCCTTGGCTACTGGGTTTTTTTGTGTTGACCCTGTACCCTATGATCTATTCGTTCTATCTTTCGTTTACCGAGTACACGATTCTGCAGCCCCCCAAATGGGTAGGACTGCGGAACCTGTTCATCATGTTTGTCGGTAACGCCGAGTATCCCCAGGATGAGCGGTTCCTCAATTCCCTGTTGGTAACCCTGCGCTTTGTGTTTATTTCCGTGCCCCTCAAGCTGGCCTTTGCCCTGGCAGTAGCCATGTTGATGAACCAGAAGCTCCGCCTGATTCCGTTTTACCGTACCATCTATTACATCCCTACCCTTCTGGGAGGGTCGGTGGCCATCGCGGTACTGTGGCGCAGGCTCTTTGCAGGGGACGGCGCCATCAATACCCTGATCAGGATGCTCAGTGGGGGCACCATAAACCCGCCGTCCTGGATTTCAAACCCCACCTTCGCCATCTACACCTTGATACTCCTGGCAGTATGGCAGTTTGGTTCACCCATGATCATTTTCCTTGCAGGGCTCAAGCAAATACCCCAGGAATACTATGAAGCTGCCAGCGTGGACGGAGCGGGGAAGGTCAAGCAGTTTTTTTCCATCACCTTGCCCAGCCTTTCACCGATTATTTTCTTCAACCTGGTGATGCAGATGATAAGCGCGTTCCAATCGTTTACCCAGGCTTATATCATCTCAGGAGGTAATGGGGGTCCGGTTGACTCAACCATGTTCTACAGTCTGTACCTGTATTTGCGGGGCTTTGCCCATTCCCAGATGGGGTATGCTGCGGCTATGGCCTGGGTGCTGCTCCTTATCATTGCAATCTTGACGGCCTTGACCTTTAGGGGTTCAAATTCCCTCGTAAGCTACGGAGGTGGAGAATGAACAAGCAGACTATACAGGCCCTCAGATCCGGCATTTCAAACCTTATCATTATTGTGTTGGGTTTTGCCATGTTGTATCCGGTGATTTGGCTCATTATGGCTTCGTTTAAGGAAGGGGCCCAGATATTCAGCGATCCCGGTCTTTTACCCAAGACCTGGACCATGCAAAATTACCGCAATGGCTGGAAAGGTATAGGTATTGTTCCCTTTGGTACCTTCTTTGTCAATTCATTTATTATTTGCAGCCTGTGTATTGTGGCCAATGCCCTCTTCTGTTCCCTCACCGCGTATGCCTTTGCCCGACTGCGTTTTAAGGGACGGAATCTCTGGTTCGCGGTGATGATCCTGACCATGATGCTGCCAGGACACGTAACCACCATTCCCCGGTACATCATCTTCCGGTCCTTTGGCTGGATCAATACGTTCCTCCCCTTTATCATCCCCAAGCTTTTTGCCACCGATGCTTTTTTTGTGTTTCTCCTGGTGCAATTTATCCGCAGCCTGCCTAAGGATATGGATGAATCGGCCCGTATTGATGGATGCGGAAAGTTCGGCATTTACCGCAGGATTATTATACCGTTAAGTTTGCCGGCTCTTATTACCACCGTGCTTTTTACGTTCCTGTGGACGTGGGATGACTTCTTCAACCAGATGCTCTATCTCAATTCACCGCAAAAATACACGGTGCCTATGGGCTTACGGCTCTTCCTGGATGCTTCCGGGGTTTCCTCCTGGGGTTCCATGTTCGCCATGTCGGTCTTGTCTCTGATTCCCTGTTTTATCCTGTTCTTCTCTTTGCAGAAGTATTTTGTACAGGGAGTTGCTACAACGGGTATCAAGGGGTAGTATACCCTTTATGCTATTTTGGAGGTAAACATGAAAAAAGGCATGTTTGTTTTGGTTGCGCTTATGGTATCAAGCGCAGTGGTCTTTGCCAGCGGCGCTTCTCAGTCCAGGGAAGGGGCCACAGGTTCAGCAGCAGTACGCTGGTCTTTCTGGGGCGGTGAGGCTCGCATCAAGAATACCCAGTTGACGATTGACCAGTTTACCGAAAACACGGGGATTATCGTTGCTGCGGAGCCTGCTCCTGGAACCGGGGATCACTTCAACAAATTCAAGACCCAGTTTGCCGGAGGCAATGCCGCGGACATCATCCAACTAGGCGGAGACTTTTCCAATCTACAAGTGGGCGACAATGTCGGGTCGGTCCTTCTTTCGCTGGATCCCTTTGTAACGAGTGGAATTATCGATCTCTCTAAGGTGGATCCTTCCGCGGTTACCGCAGGAACGGTGAACGGGGTACTTTACGCCTTACCGTTAGCAGCCAATATGCCGGCGCTGCTCTACAATAAGTCCCTGCTGCAAAGGGTTGGGGCTCACTTGCCCCAGGTTTCCATGACGTGGGATGAATTCCGGTCCTGGCTTACCGAAGTAAAGGGGAAACTTCCTGCAGGGGTGTACCCCTTGGCCGATAACAGCGCCAACTCAGATCAGAGCTTCTTCTTCGGGTATTGGTGCGGTCAAAATGGAACCGTCATGTGGGATGGTAAGCAAACCCACCTTACCCTAGCGGACGCGCAGAAATATTTTGACCTCTGGGCTGATTACCGCAGCGCAGGACTGATTCCCCCGGCAGAAACTGCAGCGGATTATTCAGAAGCCAATGAGTCTTCTTCCTCACTCATATCAGGAAAGACCGTGGCCTGTGTGGTCTGGTCGAATCAACTGTTGAATTACCAGAACGCCATAGAAGACGAATTGGACCTCATGGAATTTCCCAACGCCGCAGCAACCAATACCCTCTGGGGACAGATGAGCCAAATGATGGCTATCAGTAAAAACTCGAAGAATGCCGAAGCAGCGGCCAAGTTTATCAATTACCGAGTGAATGATACGTCTGTATGGAACATCATGGGTGCGGATCCTGGTACGCCGGTCAATGCGGCAGGCCGGGCTGTTGTGGCCACTACCCCCGCGGCCAAGAAGATCGCTGCCTACCTGGATGTGGCAGGCGCCCATACCCGGCCTCGGGATCCCAATATGCCTGGGGATACCGAATGGAACAGCAGCTTCTTTCTGATTGCCCAGAATGTGGCGTACGGTAGGGTCTCCACTGCTCAGGCTGGTCAGCAAGTAATGGATCTCATCGCACGGCTTACCCGTTAGGGATAGACCCGTAATCGAGGATAAACCTTAACCGGATTATCCTCGATGCATGTAATTTTTTCTCAAATAAAAAGCCCTTGTTTACGGCGAGTTGTGGAGAATTCAATTATGACGCTATTCAAATTGAAAAGAGCATGGTACTCTATTATATTTTTTATCACTATCTGCTGGAGTATACCTACCGAGATATTATTCCTCATAGTTGATGATGAACATCATTTAAATCTTTCAACGTTTCTGAAGATGTTCCCGCGTTTTATTATCGGAGGGGTCTGTATGG
>JAISBK010000213.1 GCA_031266255.1 Treponema sp. | reverse complement strand
CGATAGACCCCGCGGCCTTCTCGCGAGGCGATTACTTTCGGCACGGTAACGTTGATTAGATCAACAGGGTCTTTAATCCGCGTCATCAGGTTGCTTACTTGTATGTCGTTATGGAGAGGAGGATCGGTAATAAACGGTGTAATTGCGGCTCGTATCGTCTCCGGCCCTATAGCGGCTCATCGCCTTGTATGTTTACATACAAACCCGCGGGATTTTTTTCCGCCACTTCTCCAACTCTGTCTGTTCCTGTCTGGTGTTTATGTGAAGTCATTATCGCTTTAATGTCCCGTTCCATGCACGCGGAATATATCCGCTTGTCGTCTGTGGCCACGTATACGTCGCTGAACTCCGCGACTTTCTTTGCCTGCAAATATACCCGCTCAAGCAATAGCTTACCGCAAACGTCTGCCAATAGTTTGCCGGGGAAGCGGCTACTTGCATATCGTGCGGGAATCACTCCTAGTATTTTCACGCGTGCCTTCTTTGCCAAGGGCTTGAGGCGCTGTATCTCCTAGTTATAATACAGGGGGGGGGGCATTATAGACTTTATCCACTCCAAGTCTTTCTGGGTATCAACCGCCATTGAATCCGATTTGACTATCACGGCTTTTATTTTTTTATGGTTTTCCAATAGTCGGAGCAGTTCAATCTCTTCAACCCGTTCTAAATTACCGGGCTTCGTGTTTAAGAAGAAATCAAGCGACTCTTTCGTCATCGCATAAACCCCCATATTCTTGTAATACGTATAATTTAGCGCGGCTTTGGGATAGGAAATAGGACTGCGCGACATAAATATTAAATCATGCCAGTCGTTTATTCCTAATTTGATGGTGGTTGGATTTACCACGTCAACCGGATTATGAAAGGCGGTCGCAAGCATACAAGCGGAGATTGTTTTATCTCTCATAAATTTAGCTATGTTATGCGCTTTACAAACCTTTTCAACTATATCGCTTTCAGTTGCAAGATACACCGCATCAAGTTGCGCTACTTATTTTGCCTGTCGATTACCCACCAAATCATCGGTTTACCGTGAATATCCACCAGCTGCTTCGTATCTCCCCTCATCCCCACGAGATAGCCCTTTTTTACCCAATCAATAAGCAATGGTAGCTTATCACCATAGATGAGGTAATGATAGGAGCAAAATACTCATAAAAATTATAATATAACCTGATGTATTTTTGAGTGTATGTTTTTATACTTTAAACAAGTGTTGAGTCTTATCTGAAACTCTTATCCTATGGTAGGTTTCGATGGTTTGCCCCAAGACTCAAAAAAAATGGTGACAAAATACTTTGCATATAGCCACTTTCAAAACTGCATTTTTGAAAGTGGCTTATAGAGAAGGAGCGATTTGCATGAGAACGTTATGGCTGCTCGTGGTTGTTTTGGGAGTGTCGGGAGGTATCCTCTTGAACTGTTCTAATACTCCCCCAGTTACATCCTCTAAGACTTCCCCAGCAGAGAAACAATGGGAGAGTCGGCCCGAAAAGGCTGAAGGAGGGATCTATATTGGACTGCTTTCCTTTGCCGCAGATGTACAAGATCTGACCGACGGTGCATTGATTTATCTTGACGACGAAGGAAGGAACCAGCTTTTACAAGCCCTCTCCAAGTACAACCGGGCTTCTGGTGCAGGAACTGCTTTGTATTATGCGGTTCATCAGGCATTACACAATCTGAGCGCCCATGAATCCTCATTTCCCGATAAGCTCAGTTCGATCAATCTCCTTACCTTTACCGACGGCCTGGATAACAATTCAACCAGTCTGGCCCTTCCTGTAATAGAAGATCAAGATTTCCAGGGTAAATCAACCGAATCCTACGCATCATATATTAAAGAACAACTTGCAGATCGGCGTATCGCCGGTAAGCGGCTGACCGCCTTTGCCACGGGGGTACAAGGTAGCGATGTAGAGGATAAAGCCGCGTTTAGCGCTACCTTGCAGTCCCTGGCCAGTACTTATGGTACTGGTGCTACCAATTTTTATGAACTGAGCGACTTTTCAGAATTGAACCAAAAATTTCAGGATATAGCGAATAATCTAACGATTATCAATCGGGATCTGACGTTTACGATTATTACCCCCTCCTATCAGCCTGGTACCAAGATCCGGATGACCTTTGATGTGGCAGAACATACCCTGGAAGCCTTTGCCAAGTCTAGCCGGTATGTAGAAGGGGAAGTAAGTATCAATGGTTCATCGTATGAATTGATCAATATTGCCTATTCTGATGGGGTTTTCTCTTCTTCAGAAGGTCCGGTGCAAGGCACCCTAAAGGGTACTGAAGTAAGCTATATCTTTAACGATTTTGTGGTATCTGATGCTAAATGGAATCTCCAGCAATGGATATTAAACCCAGAAACTACTACCTGGCAGCGTAACAGCGAGTATATTATGGGAGATTCTTTAAAGATAGCGGTGGAAAAACGGTCTTCGGTTATATATCTCGTGCTTGACAGTAGCCGATCCCTGGTAGACGATGATGTGGCTTCCATACGAAATGCAGTGGAAAATTTTATCAACCTGTTATACCTGAAATTATACCCTGGTGCCACCGTTTCCCCGAGCACTCCGAGCCATCAAAGCATCGTAAACCTTCAGAACAATATCTGGCAGGAAAACGAAATTGCCTCAGGGGAGTACCACTATTACCGTTTCCACGCACAAGCAGGACAATCCTACCTTATCCGCTGGAACGATTCTCTTGAAGGGGATGGTACGAAAACCGGGGATGTCCTCGTCACGATATACCGGGAAGATCTGAACACATCGCTGTACTTCGGCGTAGACTTGGGATTTAAGGATCCTCCCCGGATTACCGTAACCCAGGATACGGATATATTAATAGAAGTAAAAGGATATACTAAAAAACTGGATAAAGGTACCTACGCCATCATGTATATACTCCAAGCGGCCAGCGGTTCCTAAGAGCCGGTTACCCAGGTGGGTTTTAGACGGTTTTACCTGCCTGGGTAACAAACCGCAGTTTAAGAAAAGTGAGGCTGTTTCAAACTCTGGGTGAGTTTTGAAACAGCCTCACTGGTATGAACATAAAGATAACCAATTTTTTCTCTAACCTACACTCCGTTATTTACGGCTTAAATACATCAAATCCGATCAAAAGAAAACGTCTCTAAAAATCCAGAAGAATTCTTAGAAACGCCCGCTCCTTACTTAAGCCCATAAAACCGATATCAAGAAACCGAGGATATTCTCGTACAGCTTAGGCATCTTCCCATGATGATGAACCGCTTTCTTGCATATCCGAATCCTTTAGTCTTTTTGTCCTGGGTTTCCGAGGTTTTTTCTCAGGAACTTTCTCCACAGAAGCAGCTTTGGCACCATTCCTCTTGGTCACGGGTTTACCGGCAGCTGCAGCAATCTTTGAGGCCGAGGGTTTTTTAGCCTTAGGTATCTGTTTGATAATTTCAGCCAATTCCGTATCCTTCTCTAGTTCTGCCAGATCAAAGGTATTCTGCAATTCGACCCAATACTGCACCGTGGTGTTGAAGTACTTCGATAACCGCTTGGCAATATGGAGGCTTATCTTTGCCTTATTGCTGACTATCTGCCGAATCGCCGATACACTCATCTGAATGTCTTCTGCTAATTGGGTAGGGTTGATTTGGTACTCATCTAAAAGATTTCGTAATACATCTCCGGGTAGTAAGACTGCCGATTTTTTCATACATAAAACTCCTTGCAAGATTTCTTTGTATAGTCTATAACCAAACGCTCAATCGTAAGGATTATAGCATAACTCTCTATATAATACTATCTTTTTAATAATATTACTAGCCCCTTTTTACCTTTAATTAAAGAAAAAATGCTTATTTCAGCAATTTTTTATGTGATCGTTCCCTGACTTTAGATACAGAACAGCTATACTTCAATGCAGCAGCGTATTTGTAGTATACCAAGGAGCCTAATAGCAGGCAAGAATAGTGGGTATATCCCAGACCCCCAGAAACACACCGGCGCAGCATCCCTGCAGCAATGAGCATGGGGGAATCCTTCTTGAGTAAAGGCAGGCATACAAGGCTGGATAATTGACTGAAAAAATCATAATTACCCTAGTATAAATAATGATTATATGGTATATTTATAGGAATTCTAGGGTGTCCCTCGAATTAAATTGTTAAGTATAGAGGCTCTTTCAAAACTGAACGAGTTTTGAAATTGGCTCTATATATATTACTATATTAGTAAGTAATATGAAGGAGCATCTATGGCAGAACGGCGGATTTATATTGATTATAATGCAACTACCCCGCTTAGAGAAGAGGTTAAGGCCGCGATGATCCAAGATTTGGATATCTACGGAAACGCATCGAGTATGCACCACTCAGGAAGACTGGCCCATGCCCGCGTTGAGGAATCACGACAGGCGGTACGAGAGCTTCTGGGGGCATCCCAGGGAAACATCATCTTTACCTCTGGAGGATCTGAATCAAATAACACAGTTTTTCAAACTATGCGGCATCTTGCTTCAGGCCCTGATGGCCGGGTTTTATCTCAGGGCAGGACCGAGATCATCACCACCAACATTGAGCACCCTTGCGTTCTTAATGCCGCGGCTTTTTTACAAACCGTGGGGTTTACGGTACGGTTCCTTCCGGTGGATTCGTATGGAAAGGTACAACTGGACGCCCTCAAATCCGCGTTAAACGAGCGAACCCTCTTGGTGTCGGTGATGATGGCCAATAACGAGATAGGAACCATCCAGGATATCCGGGAAATTACCGCATTGGTGAAGGCTGCCGGTGCCTGGATGCACACCGATGCAGTACAGGCGGTCGGTAAAATACCGGTGAACGTAACTGAACTGGGGGTGGATTATCTTACTATGTCGGCTCATAAGATCTACGGACCCAAGGGGATAGGAGTCCTGTATGCCCGGAAGGGGGCGCCTCTCTTTCCCCTGATCCACGGAGGCCACCAGGAAGACAGTATCCGGGCGGGAACGTACAACAACACCGGTATCCTGGGTCTTGGGAAAGCTGCTACGCTTGCGGCAGGAGTAGTGGAGCGGTACGGTAAAGAAATAGCGGCTCTCCGCGACCAGCTTAAGCAGGGTCTGCTTGCAAAGGTACCGAATATTACCATCAACGGTCATCCTCATGATGTGCTTCCTAATACCCTCAATGTGTCCTTTCCCGGCGCGGAAGGAGAATCGATCCTCCTATCCCTTGACCTTATGGGTATTGAAGCTTCCACTGGTTCTGCTTGTGCTTCAGGCAGCCTTGAGCCTTCCCATGTGCTCTTGGCTATTGGTGCAGGACCTGAGCTTGCCCACGGTTCCATCCGGTTTAGTTTAGGCTGGGGACTTACTGCAGAGGATATAGCGTATATCATTGAGACCGTGCCGCCCATCATTGAGCGGCTGCGAGCGATGTCAACGCTACCCTAAGTACCGTAAAGTATCAATGAAATGCCCAAGGGAAGAACTCTTTAAACCAAGGAGTTGTTCCCGATCATGTTATGCAGAGGAGAGTACCATGTCTGATTGGTTATATTCAGATACCGTGAAGGATCATTTCACCAATCCCCGGAATGCACTATTAGGGGATGAAGCGAGTTTTCCCGCTGATGCTCGAGGGCAAACGGGAAATATTAAATGTGGGGATCAGATGCTGATGCTCCTTAAGATTCAGGATGATATCATCATTGATGTACGATGGAAAACCTACGGCTGCGCCAGCGCCATTGCATCCACCAGTATGCTTTCCGAGATTATCAAGGGCATGAACATTAAAGATGCGTATACCATTCAGCCTGAAGACCTGGTAAAAAAACTCGGCGGCCTGCCAGATTACAAGATCCACTGTTCGGTTTTGGGAGATAAAGCCCTGCGAGCGGCCATAGACGACTATCTGGCCAAGACGGGTAGAGCAGGACTTCTTAAGGAGAAGGCCACGGAAATTTGCCATTGCCTGGGAATCACCGATAAGGACATTGAAGAAGCCTTTCACAAGGGGGCCCGTACCTGGGAAGCCTTGCAACAGGCAACCAAAATTGGGACCGACTGCGGCACCTGCAAGGGAAATGCCCTGGAACTGCTCCACCAGCTTACCCACATCTACGGGATGTAACAAACCAAGGTTAGGCTTGTAAGTACGGCGGTGCAGGCTTACCTAGGGGTCCTGCACCGAAAAGCCGGTGGTTTCCTCACTATTTGCTACCTTCATCCTCATAACGCTTGAGAGCATACTATACACGCTAGTTTTGGTATTGTATTATAAAAACGATAAGTTTACCGCGATACCGTATCATAAGCTTTATTCTAAAGAAAGAAGGAAGGAGAATAAGGACGTGACTATATTAGTCGTAGATGATTCACGGCTTATACGACATACCCTCAAAAGGTATATTCAAACGATGAATATCCCCTGCCAGTACGTGGAAGCTGATAATGGGAAAGAAGCCTTGGAGCAGCTGAAAACTCAGTCCATTAATTTGGTGTTCCTGGATTGGAACATGCCTAAAATGTCGGGGATTGAGTTCCTCAAAGCGGTACGGGCTATGGATCAGTACAAAACCTTACCGATCATTATGCTTACCAGCGAAGGGGCACGAGATAATGTTGTTGAAGCCATCAAAGGCGGGGCTACGGATTACATCCTCAAGCCCATACGAGAGCAACATATAAGAGAAAAGATAGTAAGGTTCATTTCTTAACCAAGATAAGGGAGAAGGAAAAGTATGGCACAACAGTATATACAATCTTTGATACGCCCTTTTGCTGAAGTATGTATCTATGTGTTTAAGGATTTGGTAGGTACTAACATTGCGGTGAACCGTCCCTATTTTTCAGATAAGGAGATGCTGCATAATTGGGATATTTCAGCATTGATAAGTTTCAGCGGACAAGTTCAGGGGGTGGTGCTCATCTCCATGAACCGATCCTTGGCCAAGGAGCTTGCCAACCGCCTTACCGGGACGGTTCATACTGCTATAGATGAGGATGTCACTGACGCCCTTGGTGAAATCGTGAATATTATTGCGGGAAGGGCAAAACAGAGTCTTCAAAATACCTTTAAATTGATTATATCCCTACCGACTATTATTTTGGGGAGTGGATATGGGATCAAATGGCCTATTCATCGAAGCCGAATATTATGTATACCCTTTACCATATTTGAACAGGAGACCTTTATCCTGACCGTAGCGCTTGAGCCGGTGGAGGGGGGAGAGCACCTGAGCGCGTAAAGGGCCTACCGATGGTCTTAGTTTCAAGATTGTTAAGGAGTAGATATGAATAGTGGAAAAGCTTCGTTTCCTCGAATGTTTACGGTTATTTGTTTAACAGCCATTGTGGGTATTACGATCTCGGTCTCAGCCTTGTTTTTTATCGTCTTCCGTGCTCAGTCCTATAAACAGATTGAAACCAATGCAAGCGAAAGTCTGAACCATTTGCGGGATAAAGTGGTTGATAGGTTCAGAGAATGGTCTGGGATTATCACCTATGTGTCTATTGGAGCGGCGCCTTTTATGGCAGCGGAACCGGTGGATACCCAAACGCTTTTGCGGCTTTTTAGCCGTTCTATGGCGGTTCAGTCTGATATTTGGCATATTTATGCTACTAACAACGTGGTCTGGAATCAACCCGGAGGGTATGTGGTATATGGGAATGGTGGTATGCCTAATGACGAGTGGGACAACACCACCCGGAACTGGTTTATCGGGGCAAAAGAGAACCCAGGAAAAGTGGCTTATGCAGACCCCTATATCGCTGAGAGCAACGGCAAACTCACCACTGCCATATCAACTAACGTATATGATGAACAGGGACAGGATGTAGGGGTGGTTTCAGGAAACGTTTCCATAGACTTTCTGAATGAACTGTTGAGGGAGAGCGCCTTTGTTCCCGGACAAAACACCTACTTTCTCAATAAGGAAGGACTGTTTATGACCCACCAGGATACCGAGGCCGTGTT
>JAISBK010000190.1 GCA_031266255.1 Treponema sp. | reverse complement strand
GTTTTCGGCCAAATCCAATTGATTTCCGGCGGCGGCCCCGGTACGGCAACCCGGCCCCTGATTCAGTACATCTATGACTCCGCGTTCCGGCAAAGCGATATGGGGTACGGCGCGGCCATGTCCTATGCCCTGTTTATCATTTTGGTAGCCCTTTCTTATATACAGCTACGCATTCAGCGGAAGACGGAGGAATAATGATGAATACCCTATCCCGTAAACACAATTCCGGAAGCATAGTCCTTACCCTGCTTTCCCTATTCATAGCGGCGATTTTTTTATTTCCCCTGGTCTTCGGCCTTTTTGCGTCCTTAAAGGCTGAAAGCGCCTCTTTCAGGAAGCTCATTGACTGGTTTAAGCCCCCCTATACGCTGGCGAATTATATATACATCATCGGGAACAGCCGGGTGCCGATGTGGACCTTCAACAGCTTCCTGATCGCCATAATCAGTACCGCCCTGGGCCTGACGGTTTCCGCCCTGGCGGCATATCCCCTGGCAAAAATGGAATTCCGGGGAAAGCGGAGCATGTTTTTCTACTTCCTGCTGGGGCTTATGGTTCCGGGGGAAGCCACTATTGTGCCTCTTTTTATCACCGTGAACGGCTTTTATATGATCGATACCTATGCGGGAATGATCCTGCCCGGAATCGCCGGTTCTATGGGGCTCATCATCATGGTGAGTTTTTTCAAGGCCATTCCCAAAGAATTGATCGATGCGGCCCAGATTGACGGGGCAAAACATTTGACGGTTTTTTCTCGGATTGTGCTCCCCCTTTCCCGGACGGTTCTGGTTACCAACTGTATCCTGGCGTTTATCGGCTGTTGGAACAATTACCTCTGGCCCCTGCTCTGCGCTATGAGTGAGCGGATGTTTACCTTGCCGGTAGGGCTCCCTACCTTCGAGATGACCTATGCCTCCGACCGGGTTATCCCCATCACCGGCAATATGGCGGCGTCTATTCCGGCGCTCATTATCTTCCTCATCTTTGAACAGCAGATCACCCAGGGTATCGCCATGACGGGAATCAAGGACTGATCGCTTCCGGTTTATGGGGGCGTGTTGATAGCCCTAGACGGGTATGGTATCATGCGTCAGAGAAGATACCCCTGTTTTTGCATCATCAAAAGAGAGGGTAGCATCAAGCTGCATTGGAAGAGGAGTATTTATGCGAGTTTTTTCTAAATCGTCAAAACTAGATGAGGTGTGTTACGACATCCGAGGGCCAGTACTCAAAGAAGCGAAACGCCTTGAGGCCCAGGGCTTTCGGATATTGAAGCTCAACATCGGTAACCCCGCAGTATTCGGCTTCAATGCCCCTGACGAGATCATCCACGACATCATCACCAATATCCAGAATGCCCAGGGCTACTGCGATTCCCAGGGGCTATTCTCTGCTCGGAAAGCGGTTATGCATGATTTTCAGTCCAAGGGCGTGATGGATGTGCATATCGAGGATATCTTCATCGGCAATGGGGTAAGCGAACTGATTACCATGTCTATGCAAGGGCTGCTCAATTCAGGGGATGAGGTACTCGTACCTATGCCTGATTATCCCCTATGGACTGCAGCAATTACCCTTTCAGGCGGTACGGCAGTCCATTATAGGTGCGATGAAGGAGCCGGGTGGAATCCGGATATAGCTGATATCCGATCCAAGATAAGCGCCCATACCAAGGCCATCGTGGTGATAAACCCCAACAACCCTACCGGCGCAGTGTATGACCGAGCGGTCTTGGAAGACATTACCCGGATTGCCCGGGAACACGAGCTTATCCTGTATGCCGATGAAATTTATGACCGTATCGTGTATGACGGGGTATCGTCTATTCCTCTTGCCACGATTGACCCGGAAGTGCTGACTTTTACGTTTAACGGCCTTTCCAAAGCCTACCGGTCTGCAGGGTTTCGGGCCGGCTGGATGGTCCTGTCGGGGAATAAAAATATAGCCGCTGAATATATCGAGGGCCTTGAAATGCTTTCCAACATGCGGATATGTCCCAATGTGCCGGCCCAGTTCGGCATACAAACTGCGCTGGGGGGTTATCAGAGCATTAGGGAACTGATACTTCCTGGAGGCCGGCTCAAGGAACAGCGGGATACCGCGGTTAATCTTATCAACGCCATTCCTGGTCTTGATGTAGTCATGCCCCGGGGCGCCCTGTATTGCTTTCCCCGGATCGATATCAAACGGTTTGGCATCACCGACGATGAGCGGTTTGTTATGGATCTACTCCAGGAACAGCACTTGTTGTTAGTCCATGGCAGGGGGTTTAACTGGAAGGAGCCGGATCATTTCCGGGTGGTCTTCCTCCCGGATAAGGAAACCTTGCGGGATGCTATGGGTCGAATCGGTTATTTTCTGGAACATTATAAACAAGACTAGGTCCTCATAAAAAAAGACGATACACCTGGACGTCGATATGTGTATCGTCTAGTATAATCTGAGGTAGTTCCCTCCCCCGATACTTATGTATCGGCGGTATCTGAGGGGACTTGAGCGGTTTTTTGAACTACGGGGATGTTCGATCCGGTAAGCCTGCCTTTTCTACTCCTTCAAAGGCGGTCCGCAGCAATTCCTGAGTATAGACGTGCTGGGGGTTTTCCATGATTTCCCGGGTAATCCCGGCTTCCACGACCTTTCCCTGTTTCATGATGAGCATATCATGGCAGAGACGCTGGAGCATGCGAAGATCATGACTGATGAAAATATACGAGAGTCCCCGCCGTTCCTGGAGTTCTTTTAAGAGCGTAAGCACCTGGAACTGAATGGTCCGGTCGAGGCTTGAGGTAGGCTCATCAAGTACGAGGATACTCGGCTCCAACACCAGACTCCGGGCAATGCAGATCCGCTGTCGCTGACCGCCGGAAAACTCATTGGGGTACCGGGAAAGTACTTCCTCATCGCCCATGCCCACTTCCTTAAGACAGGTAAGCACCCGTTCCCGCCGTTCTTCTTTACTTCCCAGGGCATGGATCAACAGCCCTTCCCCTACAATATGCTCAATGGTCATCCTGGGGCTGAGGGAACCGTAAGGATCTTGAAAGATGAGCTGCATCTTGCGCCGCAGCGGGCGGAGGGCAGCTTCACCAAAACCTTGAATTTCCGTACCGTCAATACGGATACTCCCCTGACTTTTCACAAGGCCCAAGAGGGCTTTCCCTAAGGTGGTCTTGCCGCTCCCACTTTCACCGGCAATGCCCAAGGTTTGACCCCGCCGCAAGGTAAAGCTCACTCCATCCACTGCTTTGATATGACCGGTTACCCGCCGGAACAATCCCTTCTTAATAGGAAAATACACTTTGAGATCCTGTACGGCTGCGATCTCCGGGGCAGCCCGATCAGGAACCGGGCTTTCCTGATCAGTGCCAGAACCGATGAGTAATTTGGTATAGACTGCTTGGGGAGCGGAAAAAATGCGATCCCGGTAACCGGTTTCGATGATCCTGCCGTCCTTCATCACCGCCACCCGGTCAGCTATACGCCGCACCACCCCCAGGTCATGGGTGATGAAGAGTACTGCCATGCCTAAGTCCTGTTGTAAGGTTTTGATAAGCCTCAGGATCTGGTCTTGAATGGTTACATCCAAGGCGGTAGTAGGCTCATCCGCGATGAGGAGCTTGGGCTTATTGAGCAGGGCTAATGCTATCATCACCCGCTGCCGTTCCCCGCCGGAAAGCTCGTGGGGATAGGCGGAGAGCCGGTGTTCTGCATCATGCAGCCCCACCCGTTTAAGCCAGTCTACAATCTGGGGTCTGGCAGCAGCCCGGGAAACACCCTGGTGGAGCATGAGGGATTCGGCAAGCTGTTTTTCTATCGTATGAAGCGGATTGAGGGAACTCATGGGTTCTTGAAAGATCATCCCCATGTCTCTGCCCCGGAGCTTGCGCAGTTCCTCCTTGTCCATGGTAAGCACATCCCGGCCTTCAAACAGAATCTCCCCTCCAGGATAGCTAATCCAGTCTTCGCTCAAGAGCCGCATCAGGGCTTGGGCGCTTACGGTTTTGCCGCTGCCGCTTTCACCCACCAGGGCAACGGTCTCATGCTCATCAATATACAGATCAATCCCATGAACCACCTCGTGCACCGGAGGGGGATTAGCAGTTTTTCGCGTATCCTGCAGGTTTCCAAAGGCAGCCCTGAAACCGCGGTACTCTATCAAATGGGTATACGGTGAAGTCCTGGCTTTCATGGGTTCCTCCTGGGGTCAAATGCGTCACGTACCCCTTCACCGATAAACACCAGCAGGCTCAAGGTGAGGCCAAGGATCACAAAGGAAGCAAGCCCTAACCAGGGGGCATGGAGATTGGCCTTGCCCTGGGCAAGTAATTCACCCAAAGACGGGGAACCGACCGGGAGGCCAAAACCCAAAAAATCCAGGGAAGTGAGGGTGGTAATAGAACCCCCCAAGATGAAGGGAAGGTAACTTAAAGCCGAGGTCATGGCATTGGGGAGGATATGCACAAACATGATACGGCTATGCCTCATTCCCATAGCTCGAGCTGCAAGCACATACTCGAAGTTCCGGGCACGCAGGAATTCTGCCCGTACTACTCCGACAAGGCTCATCCAACTGAAAAGCAAGGTGATCCCCAGGAGCCACCAGAAATTAGGCTCCACTACTGAGGAGAGAATGATCAGCATAAAGAGGGTGGGCATCCCTGACCAGACTTCTATGAAACGCTGGAAGAGGATGTCAAACCGGCCTCCATAGTAGCCCTGTAATGCCCCAAGACTTATCCCAATGAGTGAGGAAAAGATGGTCAGGCTGAGACCGAAGAGCACTGAAATCCTAAAACCGTAGATGACCCGGGCGGCCACATCTCGGCCCCGGTCATCGGTTCCGAAAATATTTTCCCCGGTAGGCGGCGAAGGGGCAGGACTCGGTAACGCATAGTTGATGGTGTCATAGCTAAAACCAATCAGGGGCTTGAGCATCCAGCCGTGGGCTTCGATACGTTCCTTGATGTAGGGATCTCGGTAATCGGTATGGATGTCAAACTCCCCATCAAAGATAAGCTCAGAATAGTTATGAAAGACGGGCATATAGAACTTCCCCTTGAACCGGACCAAGAGGGGTTTATCATTCGCGATACATTCCGCAAAAAGGCTCAAAACAAACAGAATACCAAAAAACCAGAGACCCACAAAAGCCCGTTTGTTTTTCTTGAATCGCTCCCAGCGAGTGAGCCGCCGGCGTACCGCGGATCCAGGATCATGAGAAGAAATCATCTTTGCGCCTCAAAGGAGATCCTAGGATCAATAATGGTATAGAGCACGTCACTCATAAGGGAGAGGAGAAGCCCCATGAGGGTGAAGATATACAGGGTAGCGAAGATCACCGGATAATCCCGCTGCATGGTGGACTCGAAACCAAGAAGCCCCATACCCTCAAGGGAGAAGATCACCTCGATTAAGACCGACCCGGTGAAAAACATGGCAATGAATGCCCCGGGAAAGCCGGCAATAACGATGAGCATGGCGTTCCTGAACACATGCCCTAGGAGGATCCTCTTTTCCGTGAGTCCTTTAGCGCGGGCAGTCATAACGTACTGTTTATGGATTTCATCCAAAAAGGAATTCTTGGTGAGCATCGTCAGGGTAGCAAAGCCCCCGATGGTGATGGCTATAACTGGCAGCACCAAATGCCACAGATAATCCAGGATCTTACCCGGAATACTCAAGTCTGCAAACGTAACCGACACTAAGCCGCGGAGCGGGAAGATCCTCAGAAAACTTCCCCCGCAGAAGAACACGACCAGAAGCACCGCGAACAAAAACGAGGGAATGGCATTGCCCAAGATCACCGCGCTGCTGGTCCATAGGTCAAAGGAACTGCCGTTTCTTATGGCCTTTTGTATACCCAAAGGAATAGACACCAGGTATATGATCAAGGTACTCCAAAGCCCCAGGGAAATGGACACCGGAAGCCGTTCCGCAATGAGATCCAGCACCGACCGTCCCCTGAATAGGCTATCCCCAAAGGAAAAGGTCGCGTAATTTTTAAGCATATTCAGGTACCGGATCCCTAAGGGCTGGTCAAAGCCGTACCGTTTTTCGATTTCCGCAATTACCTCTGGATCAAGCCCTCGAGCGCCCCGGTACGCAGCAGAACCACTGCCTCGCAGTTGCTCCCCAGCCCCTGGAGTTGGACCGCCTCCACTGATACGCTGAACCGCACTGTTTTGGCCCAAACCCTGCATATCCGCGATGGCCTGATCCACCGGTCCTCCGGGGGCTATCTGCACAATAAAAAAATTGATGGTAATGATCGCCCAAAGAGTGGGAATGATCAACAAAAGACGCCGTATGATATATGTCGCCATGAGCTCCCCTTACTCTTTTGACCTTATCCAACTTTCAAAATGATTTCAAGGTATTTTAAACTTGCTCACGAAGTACGGCAAACACGAGCCTCAGCTTAAAAATAAAGCAGCGGTTTCTGCAGGTTTTTCTTGATGGGGGAGATGGCCTGCTCCGGGAATAATCCGATATACCGCATCAGGCCGAAGGTCGCGAAGGGTATTTGCCGTAGTCAGGGGGAGCACATGGTCGTGTTCACCCCAGAGGATACGGATGAAACCCGGAAAGATGCGGAGGTGCTTGGTAAAACGGGAAACTGAAAACAGCTGACTCCATAAGAGGCTCCGCAGCGAGCCGAAATAGGCTCGTTCTTGGGTAGTACTTTTTACCCTGGCTATGACCCGCTCTCGAAGAAATAACCGGTCTGCTTCGGGAAGTCCGTCAAAATCCGCATAGTACGCATAAAGGGAACGATACGCAGCAGCAGGATCCGTTCTAAAGTGCCGGTACCATTTTTTGCCCACCCAAGGAAGGGCGCTCAACATCCGTCTCGGATCAGGCCCTCGGTCTGTGGGAAAGCATCCGTCCAGCAGGATAAGTCCGCGTACCTTATCGGGTCGGGCAAAGGCCACTGCTTCGGCAATGATACCTCCCATAGAACTGCCCGCCAATACTGCAGAGCCGGTTTCTTCCAACAGCCGGAGTACTGCCCTGATATGCTGTTTCAGGCTGCTGGAAGTCCGGGTTCGAGAACGGCCAAAACCGGGTAAATCAAGCGCCAGCACCCGGTAGGAAGGACTCAAGTAGGGGATCAGGTGGCGCCAAGAATCCGCTTCATCCCCCAGGCCGTGAATCAGTATGATGGCCGGTTTGTCCGGCTCTTGGGTATCATAATAAAAGAGGGTTTCTTCATCCCCTTGTATGGGGAATACCTTTCCCAGAGCTGCCAGGGAAGGCCACATGTGCATCATCATCTCTCTAGAGTATATACCAATCAATCCTGACGAATCTTGAGTTTGTTAAGGGCCTGGTTCATGGACTCAAGGGCCTCCGTATTCTGATCCAACGACATTTGAAATGATAGCCCTACCTGTTCCATCTGTTCCTGTATCTCCTGTATCTCCCGTTCTATCAACCCTATACTCACCCCAAGCTCCTTCGAATTCCCCAATGACGCATCCGCCTCCTCCTGTATCGTACCCACATACCTTCCTACCTGCTTCGTTACCCCTTCTATCTCCCTCAACCCCTCCAATATCTCCCCTGAACCCCC